>JAOZRF010000301.1 GCA_029940245.1 Desulfobacula sp. | reverse complement strand
AGTGGGGTCAGGCTTGCATTATTGCATTTTTGATATAGATTTATTGATAAAAACACAATAAAACAAGCCTGACCCCGGCTAAAAAACTTAGGTCCGAAAGTTGAGTTATGAAGATCAATAAAGTAAAAAAAATAACAGACTGTCAACATTTAAATCTTTTTTCAATTAATTATAAGGATCGTAAAAATTGCGAAAAAAAATGGATTTTTGCATCCAGATCAAAACAGTTAAATCCCCTTGAAAAAGATTATGCCATACCGGATGCAGTTGTCATTGTTCCATTTCATAACCGGGAAAAAAAACTTGTAGTGATAAAAGAATTCAGGGTTGCCCTTGGCGGATATCAATATGGATTCCCGGCAGGCCTTGTGGATAGTGGCGAGACGGTTGGGCAGGCAGGAAAAAGAGAGCTTTTTGAAGAAACAGGGCTAACCCTTACAAAGGTGCTGCAACAAAGCCCGGCCATTTTCTCATCGTCCGGGTTAACAGATGAGTCCGTCAGTCTTTTGTTTGCTGAATGTGAAGGCAGTCCTACAACTATGTTCAATGAAACATCCGAGGAAATTGAAGTCATGATGCTATCCCGGGACCAGGCATCTGATATCCTGGACAACCCTTTAATCAAGTTTGATGTGAAATCCTGGATTGTGTTGAATACATTTGTTTGCCAGGGAGTCATCTAAATGTTTTCTAATTTTTTATATTTTATTATTGCTTTGGTCATATATACAAGTTCTGAGTTGTTTGAGACGGTTAAATCCTTTGATAACAAGGCCGTTTTTAATAGTCTTTTGCTCAGCAGTATTTTTGTTATGGTATGCCATATTGCATTTAAACGGCTTTGGAAAAAAGCATCTGAAAATTCTTATGCAAACATTGACCATTTAATCAATAATTATATTTCCCGCCTTTCCATGCTTGCGCTGTTGATTTTTGCCGTAAATATTTATGGGTTTAAATTAAATCTTCTTTTTTCCGGAATAAATATTTTTGAAAGCTTTCCAACCCTTGAAGCAATCTTTTTTCTGGGCTTGTTCCTTTTTTACCTGATGGTTATCTGGAATGCAGCTTATGAGGTTCAAAAACGATATTTTGCAGGAGAAGTATCAAAAAAGAATTTTATTCTATCCAATGTTGCCTTTTCTCTTCCAGCACTTCTGCCCTGGTTTTTCCTGTCAATTTTTGCAGATATCCTGGCGCTTTTACCCTGGCCGCCGCTAAAAAACATATTACAAACCCCTGCCGGTGAAACAGGGTATATTGCCTTGTTCCTTATTGCCGTAACTATTCTAGGCCCGGTCTTAATCAAAAAGATCTGGAATTGTAACCCTCTGGAACAAGGATTGCCAAGAACAAAGATAGAAAACGTCTGTAAAAAAGCCGGATTGAAATATTCAAATATTTTAAAATGGGAGCTATTTGGCGGTACCATGATCACGGCCGGAGTGATGGGATTGGTGGGTCGATTCCGGTATATTCTGGTTACTCCAGCCTTACTCAACTCATTGAATGATGATGAATTAACCGCTGTTATGCTGCATGAAATAGGGCATGTTCAAAAACATCACATGTTATTTTTCCTGTTTTTTTTTATCGGGTTTATCGCGTGTAATTTTGTTTTTTTTGAACCCCTTATGCTGCTTTTGTATATTATGGAACCAGTATACGAGCTGTTTGGGTTTGTTGGTATTGAAAAAATTACGGCACACCCGATTTTAATCAGTTTTACGGTTATCGGAACTTTTATTCTTTATTTCAGGTTTGTATTTGGATTTTTCATGCGAAATTTTGAACGACAGGCTGATCTCCATATCTATCGTTTTACCCCAAATGCATTCCCTCTTATTTCAACTTTCTACAAAATTGCATCCCTTTCCAGGCAGTCCATTGATAAACCCAACTGGCATCACTACAGCATCGGTCAGAGAGTGAGGTTTCTGGAAAGATGTCAAAAAACTCCTGCCTTAATACAGACCCACCATTTAAAAGTCAAAAAAATGATTATAGGATATTTTGTCCTTACGTCCATAGTTTTTGGTTTTGGCTATTCCATAAACTTTGGCATGGCCAAGGAACCATTTGACAATTTTATAGCTGAAAAAATTCTTTTTCAACAATTGGATGTTGATACTGAAAATTCTGATTTATATGCACTTATTGGTGATTATTATTATAATAAAAAAAATTATAATAAGGCGATTGAGTTCTATGAAAATGTCTTAAGGCTTGATTCTGAAAATGTTCATGCATTAAATAATCTGTCCTGGCTTTTTTCAACATGCCTTGACTCGGAATACAGAAATGGTAAAAAGGCCCTGGAATATTCTAAAAGGGCTTTGAAGCAGAAAAGGGAGGCCTTTGTATTAGATACCTATGCAGAAGCACTTTTTATTAATAATGATCTTGAGATGGCTGTAAGTGCAGCAAAAGAAGCATTGAACCGTTCAAAAGACAAAAAAGAATATTATAAAATTCAATTGCACAGATTCGAGAAAATGTTAAACCATTGAAGGTTAAAGGCCAATGGGCAAAAATGCCATACCCACCATTTGAACCACTTTTGTTATGAGCCTGCCATTCCTGTTAGAGACGATTTGTGCCATAGTGTCTTGCAAAGAGATGAGTTTTCCAAAAAGGCGCTCATAACTTAAGTTTTTTATTTCATTTTCAAAACTATTGGTCTGGATAATTAACCGGCCGTCGTCTGTTTTTCGCGTACTCAGCCGCCATACAAGGATTTCAATATTTCGGGCACTATTGTATAGATTTTGTTCATTCAGTGAATCCAGCATGAAAAGTTCACACTTGCTGTTATATGATTTGCGAATCATGGTGTATAAACCAACCATGATGGCAAAGACCCGATCCCCTTTAAATTCCGGTTCAAAAGCAAGCAACAGGGCATCTATACTGTCTTTAAAATCAAGTTCAGCATATTTTTTTTCAATTGGGCATATAAATATTTGTTCCAGCCGTGACTCAATTGTCTGACCCGGCACTTTTCGTAATTCCCTGGGATTTTTTTTGTATAATTTTTCAGTAAGGGTTTTTAAAAGATCGATGGACTGATTCATGTGAAGTTCAGAAATAAGATCAATATCCGTCTTGGCAAGATTTTTAAATTTAAAGTCAGAAGAGGTCGCACATCCTGACAATAAAAAAACACAAAAGAGAGTAAAGCCAAAAAAAAATTTAGCCGGAGAATTTAAAATATTTGCTCCCTTTTGTGTGGCCTTCCCTGAAATTAAAAAATTCAATTTTAAGAGAAGGTGAATCTATAATACTTTTTCGATTTTATATTCTTTTATACCCTTGTGCATCGTTTTTACAGCAAGCTGAATGCAATGATGCTTTTTTTCAGGGATGTTTTCAAGTGCATTAAAAATATCCCCGTCATTTATTTTTAAAGCATCTTCAATGGTTTTACCCCTTACCAGATCAACAACTGCCATTGCAGCAGAAATTGCCCCGGCACAACCTGTGATTTCATACCGGACATCATTGATGAGATTATTGTCATCAATTTTTATGTAAACCTTCATGATATCTCCACAGGAACCAATTTTTTGGGAGATTATATCTGCATTTTCAATTATCCCCATATATTTTTTTTCAAGATAATAATTGATCGCTGGTTCACCATATCCTGCTTCTGAGAGCATTTTACGTTCATCATTAGATATTGTAATTTCTGTAACCACTTCTTATTCCTTCATTTCACCCTGAAACAAAAAATATTTTACCGGGTATGATAATAAAATATTCCATTTTTAAAATCCAAACATGTGTTCTAAGTTAATTAATTTCTTTTTTATGTCAAGCAAAATGGATAAAAGATATTGATAGATAATGAATAAATTTAAATTTTATTCTAAATAATACTTGAGATTATCATAAGCTGTGCTATTCTAAGTATAGTTTTTTATTGATTTTCCCGTTTGGTCTATTGATTATGACATTGATTTATAATAGTGGTTTATATTATATTTTCTTCTACTATCTGACAGGTTAAAAGGAGAACAGATTATGAAAGAGTTGATTAAGTACATTGCTCAAGCACTGGTTGATAATTCAGATCAGGTCGATGTCACGGAAATTAAGGCACAGCAGACCCTTGTGCTGGAGTTGAGGGTAGCAAAAGAAGATCTTGGAAAAGTCATTGGTAAAAAGGGGAGAACGGCTCAGGCCATGCGAACGATTCTATCCTGCGCATCTGCAAAGGAACAAAAAAGAGTTATTCTGGAAATTGTTGAATAATTT
>JAOZRF010000300.1 GCA_029940245.1 Desulfobacula sp. | reverse complement strand
CAGGTGACCTTCCTATTGAAATAAGGGAACCGGATATCATTTCCAGGCCTGCTGAAAAAGAAGAATTCTATACAATTATAAAAAGTATTAAACAACCCCATCCTTTGACCAGAGAAAAATTAATGAGACTGCTCAATGACCATGACTGGAATAAAGCTGAAGTTGCAAGACGTGTTGGGTTAAGCCGGGCATCTATCTGGAAGTATATGAAAAAATGGGATATCCCCCTTCAAGCTTGATGATATACTGGATCATTCAAATTTTAATCTATTACAGAAAACCATAAAAAAAATCCGGGGCAGCTACTGGCGGTATTTAAGCTGCCCCGGATACGGTGAGGTGGTTATTCAGATTCTGGAGGTAAGTAAATGCTTACGTTGTCTGATAACTGAAAATTAGACAAATGCATACTTGATGCCAATCAATCCAATAAAATCATTAATTTTATCTAAACCACTATAATCATAGGTTTTATTCAAAAAATAATTTTTTGAATAAATTTTATAAAAATTTAAAGTAACCTAGGATTTCGATAAGTAACGTAACCATAACGTTACTTATAAATTCCGGTAACGGTTTATTATTCATTTTTAACTTAATGATCTCATCTATTTTATCGTAAGAAACCTTAAGAGAACAATATGTAACAGGCATTATGAATGATTTATATGCTCCTAAATTTGTTTGTTTTAAATTTTGGCACAAACCTTGCTATACGATCTCCATAATTATTAAAATCGCATCCCAACATAATCAAAGGATGCATTGATAAACACCTAACGGAGGATAAAAAAATGACAGACTTAAATTCAATAGAAGCTGCAAATCAGGTTGACGCACGAGGCAGTGCATGCCCAGGCCCCCTTCTTGAAGCCAAAAAAGGGATCGGCAAAGTTCAGGTAGGCCAGATCCTTGAGATTCTTTCCAATGACAGCGGAACAAGGACAGATATTCCGGCATGGGCGGGGAAAGTAGGACATGAATATCTTGGTTTTCTTGAAGCTGACGGATATGACAGGCATTTTGTAACTAGAAATAAATAGGCAGGTGATCATGTCACCCCAGGTAAAAAAACAAGAGAACAAAATTTTAATAATGGCCACAGAAAGTTGTGCATATCCCGGGGCAGATTCTGTGGGTCAGTCCCATGCAACTTACCCTGCAAATACCTATATTTTAAGGGTAAAGGCTCCGGTGCTTTTTCCGGAATCTTTTTATATCGACTGTTTCAAAAAAGGAATCAGCGGCATCATTGTCATGTCCTGTGGTGAAGAATGCCCCTATGAAGGAGCTTATAAGGCCCTTGCAAAAAGGCTGGATGCTGTTTACAAAAAAATGAAGACCATGGAGATTGACCTGAAGCGTCTTCGTCTGACAGCCATCTGCACCGTTTGTAACCGGGCCTTTCTAAAAGAGGTAAACCAGATGGACCAATTGGTACGCGAACTTGGCCCTCCTCAATTAAACCCATCACTTTAACTACAGATAAATTATTGAAGTTCACTGCCACCTTTTTGGCAGTGAACTAAAAAAAAACAAATCTTTCAGGAGGATTTAATGGTCCCCACAAATATTAAAAATTTTGACACGCTTGTTGTGGGTGGCGGCATCGCAGGATTACAGACAGCATTGGACCTTGGCGATCAAGGGTATAAGGTTGCTATTGTGGAAAAAGACGCTTCTATTGGTGGCAAAATGATCCGGCTTTCAAAAGTTTTCCCCACCCTTGATTGTGCAAGCTGTATCACCACCCCTAAAATGTCAGCTGCCTCACACCATGAAAACATCACTTTGTTTACCTATTGTGATCTGACTTCACTAAACCATGAGAGCCAGGGCATTAAAGCTTTAATCACTCAGAAACCAAGGTATGTTGACCCGGTTAAGTGTATCGGATGCAGGCAATGCGAGTATATCTGCCCTGTCCATGTATCTGATGAGGAACAAGGCGGTTTCAGCGGCAGAAAAGCGATTTCCATACCCTTTTCAACAGCCATCCCCCAACTGCCGATTCTGGATGTAGAACACTGCATGCTTTGCGGACAATGTGAAAAAACATGTCCCACACATGCCATTGATTATTTCCAGAAACCAGAAGAATTTATCATCCAGGCAAAAACGGCTGTTATTACCACAGGATTTGAATTGCTTCCCATAAAAAATAATTTCCAATACGGTAATGGTTATATACCCAATGTTATTGATTCGATGCAGATGGAAAGAATTTTGGCTCCCCATGGACCCTATAACAGGGTATTAAGGCCTTCAGACGGAATGGAACCCGATTCCATTGCCTATGTTCAATGCGCAGGTTCAAGAGATAAAAGTATGGGGGTTCCATATTGCTCAAGGGTGTGCTGCATGTACGCCATAAAACAGGCCATGCTCCTGTCCGGCTCCCTTCCCCTGGCTGATATCATTATTTATTATATGGATATCAGGGCATTTGGAAAAGGCTATGAACAATTTTATCAAAATGCAAAAGCCATGGGCATTGAGTTTGTCAAAGCAAAGGTTGCAAGGATTGATAAAGGTGAAAATGGAAGTGCCATCGTTCGATATGAACGACAGGATGGTTCCGGCATTGCAACGGCAAACCACGACCTGGTTGTCCTTTCCATGGGAATGATTCCGGGCTGGGATCCTGGGTCCATCTGCCCCGTTTCCAAAGATTCTGATCAATTCATCACTTCTATAAAACCCAAAATATCCCCTGTGCTCACAAATATGGCCGGTTTGTTCGTGGCTGGAGTTGCAGCAGGACCCAAGGATATTGTGGACACCATTACCGAATCGGGTTCAGCTGCTATGGAAGCTGCCAAATTCATGTCCAGTAGCCATATGGAGAATTAAAAATGAGTGAAAATAATAAAAAAGTCGGCGTCTATATATGCTATTGCGGGGGAAATATCTCTGATCATGTTGATGTTGAAGAAGTCAGGGACAGGGCAGAAAAAATGCCCGGTGTTGCAGTTGCCCGGACCAACATGTTCATGTGTTCCGATCCCGGTCAGGAAATGATCATAGAAGATTTAAAAAGCGGTAAAATTGATCGGGTGGTTGTGGCATCCTGTGCCCCAAGCCTTCATGAAGCGACCTTTAGAGGCGCAATTGAACGGGCCGGGTCCAATCCCTTTATTTATAACCATGCCAATATCAGGGAACAGGTCAGCTGGGTTCACCATGGAGAGACTGCCACAGACAAGGCCACCCTCCTTATTGCAGCGGCTTCCGCCAAGTCAAAATTACTCAAACCTTTAGAGCCGATTCGAGTTGAAGCCAAAAAGCATACAACTGTTATCGGAGGCGGCATTGCCGGTATTAAAACCGCACTGGATATTGCACAAAAAGGAATTGAGGTCACACTCATTGAAAAATCATCAATTCTTGGCGGACGTCTCAACACCCTTGGCAGGCTCGCCCCTTTTGGAGAAAAAGCATCCGATATCCTTAAAGAACTTTTAGATCAGGTGGTTAACCATAAAGCCATTACGATTCATAAAGATACTAAAATTGAAAATATAGAAGGATATGTGGGCAACTTTCGCCTGAATATTACAAAAAAATCAAATAATCAAGATGAAAAAGGAACAAAATTCACTATAGATACGGGTGCCATTGTTATGGCAACAGGATCGGTTTCCTATACACCTTTTAATGGAGAATTCGGTTTTGGTCAACATGAACAGGTGATTACGCTTCAGGATTTGATTACCCTGTTAAAAGAAAATAAATCATCCGGATCTGCACTTGAAGTTAATGGAAAACACATTAGAAACATGGTCATGATCCATTGCGTGGGCAGCCGGCAGATACCGGGTATCCACCAGCCGAAAGAAAATGGACAACTCAATGAATATTGTTCCAGAACCTGTTGTGCAGCATTGCTGAATGCAGCAAATCAAATCAGGGAAAAATTTCCTGAGACCGGTATTTATGAAATGTACCGGGATATCAGAACCTATGGCAGAGGACAGGAAGAATTATATGAACAAGCATCGAAAAACAAAATTGTTTTTATGCGGTATGAGGCAGATGCCCCTCCTGTTGTGAGTGAAAGCAGTCATTCTGAGTACCCATTAAAGGTCAAAGTTACAGACAGCTTGACCTTTAATGAAGAGATGGATGTTCCGGCAGATCTTGTGGTGCTTGCCACTGGAATTGAAGCGGATGATGTTTCAGATATTGCCTCAATGATGAAGCTTCCCATTGGAACCGATCAATTTCTTCTCGAAGTTCATCCTAAACTTAGACCAGTTT
>JAOZRF010000299.1 GCA_029940245.1 Desulfobacula sp. | reverse complement strand
ACACTGTCTGATAATTCCATTTGAGATAATGCAGATTGTGTTATTCCAGCCCTTTGAGCAACCTCTTTTTGTGTGAGTTTTAGATGTTTCCGCCATGCCCTGAGCAAATTACAACCCTCTTTCGCAATAATCTCCACCACATCATGTGGAATAGAGATATCGCTATCATCATGAAAAAATTTAAGAAAATCAGAATAGGGAATAACCGCAAAAACAGGGGTTCCATTTTGTTCTATAATTTGAATATTAGTAGGTCTTTTCATCTCTTTTTTTTTTACCTCCTCGATAAAAATAATTTTCAGGTCAGCAGTAAAGATAACCCGCCAGTTTCCTATCCTGAGCCTGTAATTATCGATATTCACAAGCTTTTTCACATTCCGGCAATTTGGAAAGTTTTTCAAGGTATCAACTACAGTATGTATTTTGACTCTGGTTTTAGAATTTTTAATTTTTCTAAGCTGCCGGATTGCTTTTTTTTGCCATTTTATTTCTTTCATATCTAATAAATAAACTAATAATATTAGATAATCAAGGATATTAAAATAATTTTTGCATACCTTTACAAGAATGTCGTAAGAGTGTTTTTCAAAAAACAGCTTGTTTTGAAATATTGTTTGCTTATAATGGCCGTCTTTACTTTACAAAAAATGAGAACAATAAAATTGAAGTCCTGGTGATCGGGACAAAAAATACCCAAATTAAAGATATGGAATTTCTTCATGGCTTGTAGGTCATTCGTCCCGGTATTTAAGGGCGTTTGACAATTAATAAGTGCTGTGTCAAATTACTGCCTGAATAAAATTTAAAACAAGGTTTTATAAAGAGGAGTTTTGATATGTATCAAGGTGCATTTTCACCCACAGTGACCCTATTTGATAACACGGGGGAGATCGACTACAAAGCCAATGGGGCCCATATTGAAAACCTGATTAAGGGTGGAGTCAAAGGCTTCCTGTTCTTGGGAAGTATTGGAGAATTCTACAATCTAAATCCTGGAGAAAAACGGACCTATATCGACTTTGTAGTCAAAAAGGTAGCCGGCAGGGTGCCGGTGCTTATCGGAACCGCGGGAACGGATATCCGCCAGGTCATTGAATTGAGCCTTTATGCGGAGAAAGCCGGAGCAGACGCAGTGACGATTATTCAACCGTATTATATGACCCTGAATGAAACCCGGGCCTATGAATTCTATGCACAAATTGCCCGGGCCGTGACAATCAATATTTTTTTATATAACTTCCCTGACAGGACTGGTTTCAGCCTGACCCCGGCACTGGTTACCCGGCTGGCCCGGGAGTTTGATCATGTCGTCGGCATCAAGGACACAGTGGACAGCATAAGCCATACCCGGCAGATCATTGAAGCGGTAAGGCCAATACGATCCGATTTTGTTGTATTTTCAGGCTTTGACGAATACCTTGTGCAAAATATGATGTTCAAGGGGAACGGGGTTATCAGCGGGCTCACCAATGTGGCCCCGGAACTCTTTACAAGCCTGACAGCAGCAATAGACGAGAATGACCTGGCCACTATCAAAAAACTCTCGGGGAAATTGTCCGGTCTGATGGCTCTCTATGCCATGACTGACTCTTTTATTTCCGCCATCAAGGTTGCCGTCTCCATTCGTCTGCCCGGAATCTGCACTGACCTTCGGGAGCCCGGGTGCGGGCTGGATAAGAATATGAAACAAGAGATCATCAATTATGTGGAAAATGTCATGACCCGGAATTCATAAGAAAAAGGCTTTCAACGAAAAACGCTGAAAGCCTTGTCATTTATGGTGGGCCGTCAGGGAGTCGAACCCGGGACCTACTGATTAAGAGTCTATTTTTTAAGCTTTCATTTAATGTCATTTCATATCAATTTTATCTGAATATATAACATAAAATCAATATCTTAAAAAAATAACCTCTTCATTTAATATCTTTTGACTTTAGTTAGTTTAACGTATTAAACCACATTAAAAACCACATTAAACTTTATCTATTCAGGGGAGATTTAAAAATGTCTTCAAAAACAAAGTGGGCCAAAACCGGATCAAAAGAAACCGGGGTTTTATATTTTAAAAAACATCCAACAAGAAAAAAAGGTGTAAAATTTGATCGATATCACAGGGCAGAATACCAGTTCAAAGGCAAAAGAATTGCAATAAATTTCGGCTGGGTTTCAGATGGATGGACGGAATTGAAATGTCTCAATAAATTAAAATTTTATAAAAGCAATGCAAAAAATAATTTAAAAGCAATTTCATTAAAAGAAGAACGAGAAATTGAACACCAGGCACAAAAAGTAAAGCAAAAAAAATAGAACAGGAAAAAAAAGCTGAAAAAACTTTTGGTGAATTTTTTGAGTGTACTTATTTGCCGATGATAGCTGAACACAAAAAGCCTTATACAGTTAAGAACGAGAAAGTGGACACCTGACATTTGATAAAATAAAACCTTTTAATCTTGAAAAAATCAAAAAAAATATGTTGGATGAAGGAAAGGCGCCCAGGAGTTTACAATATTGTTTTGCAGTTTTTCGACAAGCTTGGAATCATGCCAGAGTGAATGAGCTTATCAATGAAGATTGCCCGACAAGAAAAATTAAACTACCCAAAGTTGAAAACAAAAGAGATCGGTTTTTAACATATGGAGAAGCCGATCTGCTTTTAAAAGCCTTGAAAGAGAAAAGTCAGCAAACCCATGATATGACATTATTATCGTTACATACCGGAGTCAGGGCAGGGGAACTATATTCTTTAACTTGGGGGGTTGTGGATTTTAAGAACGGATCTGCATTGATACGCGATGCAAAAGGCAAACCACGCCATGTTTATTTGACTATAGAGACAAAAAACATGCTTAAACGGCGGTATCAAGGGCAGGATAATAATGAGCTTGTTTTTAAAGATCGTAATGGCCAAAAAATAAAATATATTTCTAAATCTTTTGAACGAGTTGTCAATAAATTAGGTCTTAATAATGGTATTAATGACGACCGAGACAAGGTTCTTTTTCACACTTGCCGCCATACTTTTGCAAGCTGGCATGTTCAAAATGGAACAGATCTTTACACAGTCAAAGAATTGCTTGGGCATTCCACAATACAGTTGACTGAACGCTACAGCCATCTCAGGCCGGATGGATTGAAGAAAGCTGCACGAAATTTTGATGAAAAGGTTATTAAAAATAATATCGTTCCCCTTGAAAAGACAGAAAATGGCTGATAACACTTTCCCTGGAATTGAGTCAGAATCGCTAACCTATTTGAAAATGCGGCAATCCTGATATGCTATTCTGGAGTCTTATAATCAGGCAAAAATACTGGAGCTTTAGATGCCTTTTGAAAATGAAAATTTTTCTGAGTTGAAGCTGGGTAAGATTCGGGCATATGCACAAGGCTGGGTAAAAAATTATCCTTGCATTGAAAAAATTTCTTTATACCGAGCAGGCCTCGAATTCAAAAACATTCCCGAAGATGACGATGATGTAAAATACATCATAGTTGCACAAGCGCCTTCGAATCCATTGTCTCACAAAAAAAATAAAGATGGATCGTATACTCTTTCCTTTGAGTATAAAGATATCAAATTGGGTGCAGAAATAAAAAAGCTTCCCTCACAAAAAATAAGCACGGCATTTTTTCCAAAATTACCCAGATATCCAAATTATATTGTGTCGGATATTACTACCTTATTTTTATGCAATCCAAGATGCCTCTTTATACTGGAAGCGGATCAATAATTGGCTCTGGTTTACCATTAATCCCGGAGAAGATATTTCCGAGTACAATGAGAAGGCCAATGAATTTATAAAGGAAAATGAGAAAGAAATTCTTTATCCCTGCTCAAATAATCAGACATCAAAAAGTGTGGAGAACCTTAAACCAGAAGAAACGGTATCGCAAATTTTCAATGATAGCCTTGAAAAAAATGAATCAAAGCAGTCACAAAATGGGTCTTCTTTCACTTTAAATGAAGATTTATGGGAAATCCAGTTTGAGGATAAAAAAGTATTCATCATAGACACTATCCCCATCCGATATATCGTTGAAGCGCTGAAGCACCCGGGTCAGGTGTTGGACTATTTGCAGGTCGTCACTGCTGTTTCTGGTGCAAATGAAGGCCTGGATATTGATCAGAATCATTCACAGATGAGCCAAGCTCAACTGGAGGAAGAAGGTCTGAGTGTTGAAAATATTTCCTGTGATGATGACACCCAGCGCGCCTTTGAAGTTCTCCTTGAGCTTGCTGGCTCTTGCCAATGGGAAAAACTTAATAA
>JAOZRF010000298.1 GCA_029940245.1 Desulfobacula sp. | reverse complement strand
GTCTGAAGAATTGGCGAACAACCCGGATGTAAAAGAATTTTATATGGGGATTACCAAGGGCGGCGGCAGAAAATCCTTTAAAGATGTAAAATCGTATAAACGACGCAAACGCTGGATGTAGACTGTAATCTAAGGAGTTAATCATGAAGATATTGGTTGGATATAATGGTGGAGAGGTCGGCAGGCTTGCCCTTTCTCTTGCAAGAGATTATGCCGGAATAAATAATGCGTCTGTTTATGTGATCACATCTATGGAAGGGGGTAGTTCTGAAAAACAGTCTGATATTATTAAAGCAGAAGAAGACCTTGCCTTTGCTAAAAAACTAATAGAAAATTCAAACATCCAATGTGATGCCCAGCAAAGCGTAAGAGGATTTTCTCCTGGTGAAGACCTTGTAAAATTTGCTGAAGAAAATGAAATTGATCATATTTTTCTTGGTATAAAGAAAAAATCCAAGGCTCAAAAAGCCATCCTGGGCTCAACATCAAGATATGTTATTCTTAAGGCCCCCTGTCCTGTCACCACTGTCAAATTTGATCTGAATCATATTAAAACAGAGGATTTATTAAAAGACCGCCGGGTTCTGGTTGTGGATGATGAGCCTGATATCCTGGAAACCGTTGAAGAATTACTGGACATGTGTTCCCTTGATAAGGCCGCTACTTTTGAAGAGGCTAAAAAACTGCTTGCAAATAACGCATATGATATTGCGATCCTGGATATAATGGGTGTTTCCGGTTATGATGTCCTGGCGCTTGCCCGGAAAAAAGATATTCCTGCCCTCATGCTGACAGCCCACGCCCTGACCCCTGAAAATCTAAAGGAATCCATCCGGAAAGGTGCTGATTCTTATATTCCAAAAGATGAACTGGCAAATCTTGTCGGTCATGTTGCCGATGCGATCAAAGCCAGAATAGAAGGCAAACAAGGTTATGGTGCCTGGTTTTCCACCCTTAAACCATTCTTTGACAAATCCTTTGGCAAAGGCTGGAGAGATCGAGATAGAACCTTCTGGGATTCGTTTGATGATAAATATGGGCGCTAAGGCCCTAAACCCATTATAATATTGTAATTTTGTCACAAAAACTTGTCAGAGATTCAAGACCATTGTCCGTTACCAGCAATGTGTTTTCTATTCCGACCACCCCTTTTTCAGGAAAGACAACCTTAGGTTCCAGGGCAATCATCATCCCTTTTTCAAGGGCCAGTGTCTGGTCTTTGGCAATAAATGGAAATTCATCCAGTTCAAGCCCCAGGCCATGTCCTGTAAACCGGATTTTTCTGTCTCCTGTGCCCATGAAATTATCTTGATAGCCTTTTTTCTTTGCCTGGGATATCATCATTTCGTAGAGCTCTCCCGAAACACTTCCTGGAATGGCGCTTTGCTTTACTTTTTTCTGGATTTCCAGCATGGCATCATGGGCTCTTAAAAGATCATCCGGCATATTACCAAAACAATAAATTCGGGTATGGTCACTTAAATAGCCATTCAAGGCAAATACATAATCAACCAGTATGGGTTCGTTTTTTTTGATGGGATTAAATCCCGGGCCCTGGCCAATACTGGGGTTAACCCCCATGCCGCCTGTGGGAGAGGAAAAGCATGAGGGCACGGCAGCACCAGGCCCTGCCATGATATGTCCATAAAAAAGATCATTGTCCCACATTCGCATCCGGATCAAGCCTTGATGACCAAGACTTCTTGCATAGGCCTCCAATAATCCGGCAAACTGAATCTCGGTCATGCCCGGCTCAATGATATCCCGTACTTTGGCGGCAACTTTATCTGCCATAAGTGAAGCCTTGCGCATCAAGCCGATTTCATACTCTGACTTGACGGCCCGCTGCATCCTGATGTGAAAAGAGATATCAATAATGTTTGAATGGGAAAATACCTTTTGAAATAAAAGATATTGGTTGGCAGTAAGAACATCCATTTCAAGACCCAGATTTTCTGGCATCCCATACCCGAAGGCTGCCAAGGTTTCAGGGATTTCTTTGGGGCTGATAAGAGCCACAACACTTGTCATTCCGGATTCTTGCCTGGCACGTTCATAATCCTTGAAGATCATCAGCACAGGTTCTCCTGCTTCAGGGATATAAAGCCATCCCTGCTGAGCCGTTCCTGAATAGTAAAACATATCCGTTTTCTGTAAAATCAGAGCCCCGTCAACCTTATTTGCCCCAAGTCTTTTTTGTAATGCCCCAATCCTTGATTGCTGTTCAGCAACAGGTGTGCTCCGGCCATATTGAATCATTTGTAATCGTAAAATCCTTTACCCGTCTTTCTGCCAAGCCAGCCCACCTCAACATATTTTCTCAAAAGCGGGCAGGGTCTGTATTTGGAATCTTTAAACCCATCATACAATGTCTCCATAATGGCAAGACAGGTATCAAGACCAATCAGATCTGCCAGGGCAAGGGGGCCCATGGGATGATTGGCACCCAGCCGCATGACTATATCAATATCTTCGGGTTTTCCCACGCTCTGGTAGAGACAGAAAACAGCCTCATTGATCATGGGCATCAAAATCCTGTTGGCAATAAAACCTGGAAAATCATTGGCCTGGGCCGGAGTTTTTCCAAAGTCCTCACATAGCTTCCAGGTGATATCAAAGGTTTCAGTTGAAGTGGCAAGACCTTTAATGACCTCTACCAGTTTCATCACAGGAACAGGATTCATAAAATGCATGCCGATTACTTTATCCGGCCGTGATGTTCTGGCGGCAATTCTGCCAATGGGTATGGAAGACGTGTTGGTGGACAAAATCACTTGTGGCGGACAGATTTTATCCAGATCCTCAAAAATTTTAAATTTTAAATCTTCTCTTTCCACGGCTGCTTCAACAACAAAATCCACAAGGGCCATATCTTTTAAATCAGTGGTAGTTGTAATTCTGCCGAGGATTGTCTTTTTTGTATCCTCAGATATTTTTTCTTTTTTCACCATCCTGTCAAGATTTTTTGAAATAGTAGCAATGCCGCTGTCACAAAATTCTTGTTTAATATCACTCATCACAACCTCAAGGCCGCTGGCTGCTGCAACCTGTGCAATCCCGTTACCCATCTGGCCGGATCCTATAACACCAAATTTTTTAACTTCCATTATTCCTCCTTAGTGAGGGGGTCAGGCTTGCATTGCTGCCTTATTATTCAATAAAGACAATAAGGAAAGCCTGATCCCGTTTATTATTATTTTTTTAATTATCTGTTGACGACAAGGGCAACTGCTTCTCCGCCACCCAGGCAAAGAGAGGCAAGTCCCGTATTCACAGAGCGTTTTTCCATTTCATATAATAATGTTGTCAAAACCCTGGCACCGCTTGCTCCTATGGGATGACCCAGCGCAACACTGCCACCGTTAACATTTACGCGTTCAGGATCTAATTTAAGCACCTTGTTGATTCCTGCTGAACTGCCGGAAAATGCTTCATTGATTTCAAACAGATCTATGTCTGAAATTAAAAGGCCCTGTTTCTTCAACACCTTGGGAATGGCATAAATGGGGGCCATTAAAACATATTTCATATCAATGCCATAGGAGGCCTGGGAACCGATTGTGGCCATGATCTTACACCCCAGTTCATTTGCTTTTTTTTCACTCATGACAACCAAAGCTGCGGCACCATCACTGATAATGGATGCATTCCCGGCAGTTCCCATCCCATCTTTTTTAAAGGCCGGTTTCATTTTTGAAAGAAATTCAAAACTGGTTTCTTTAGGGCATTCATCCGTATCAAAAATAATGGGATCACCTTTTCTCCGGGGGATTTTAACGGGCACGATTTCATCTTTAAAACGGCCTTGAGCAATAGATGCATTGGCTCTTTTATAAGACCGGGCAGCAAACTTGTCCTGAACCTGTCTTGATATATCCCATTTTTCAGAACTCAGTTCATTTGACATGCCCATGTGAAAATCATTGATCACATCCCAGAGTCCGTCATGGACCATATGATCTTCAATTTTTCCAGGACCCATGCGATGGCCCCATCTTGCCTTATCCATATAGTAGGGCGCCATGCTCATATTTTCCATACCGCCTGCAACCACCACATCCGCATCTCCGCACTGGATGGCCTGAGCTGCCAGCATGACGGCTTTCAAAGATGATCCGCAGACCTTATTGACAGTAATGGACTCGACATCCCAGGGAAGATTTGCTTTAACCGCAGCAATTTTTCCCGGATTCTGACCATACCCGCAGGGCAGAACCATACCCATAATACACTCATTGACCTCTTCTTGATCAATACCTGCTCTTTTAA
>JAOZRF010000297.1:3552-4280 GCA_029940245.1 Desulfobacula sp. | reverse complement strand
ACGCCTGATGCAAAAGTGTGGACCTTTAAGCTGCGTAAAGGCGTAGAGTTTCACAATGGCAAAACCATGACAGCAGAAGATGTGATTTTTTCCATAAACCATCATCTGGGCGAAAAATCAAAATCCGCAGCCAAAGGGTACCTGAAAGCTATTGAATCCATTAAAGCCGACGGCAAGAACGAAGTTGTTTTTTCACTTTCCGGAGGCAGTGCCGATTTTCCGTTTATCCTGGGCGACTATCACTTAACCATTTGCCCCGCAGGTACTGCAGGGGCAGAATTTGAAAAGGGCGTAGGCACCGGTGGGTATATACTGGAAAAGTGGGAACCGGGTGTCAGGGCTTTTGCAAAACGCAATCCCAATTACTGGAAAGAGGGAAGAGCGCATTTTGACGAGATCGAAACCCTGTCTATTACTGATACCAATGCCAGAACAAGTGCCTTAAAGACCGGCCAGATTAACTACATGGATCGCGCGGAACTTAAGACCGTTCGTTTCCTGAAAAAGATGCCGGGGATAAATGTCGACGCAATAACGGGAACAGCTCATTTCACCATTCCCATGCTTGTTGATAAACAACCATACAATGACAATAATGTCCGAATGGCATTGAAACTCGCTGTGGATCGTGAAGAATTAGTGGAAAAAATATTGCGCGGTTATGGTGAACCCGGTAACGATCATCCCATTGCACCTGTAAATAAATATCATGCAAAAAATCTTGAGCA
>JAOZRF010000297.1:0-3542 GCA_029940245.1 Desulfobacula sp. | reverse complement strand
AAGGCCAAATTCTATATGAAGAAAGCGGGTATGCTGGATCATGTCTTTAACCTTCATGCCGCCGATGCGGCATTTCCCGGAGCAGTGGATGCCGCCATCCTCATGAAGGAACAGGCAAAGAAGGCCGGCATCAACATAAATGTTGTCCGGGAGCCTGATGATGGATACTGGAGCAATGTCTGGATCAAAAAAGAGTGGTGTTTTTGTTACTGGGGAGGACGCCCCATTGAGGATATGATGTTCTCAGTTGCCTACTCAGATGGGGCACCCTGGAATGATACCCACTGGAAAAATCAGCGTTTTAACAAACTGCTGGTAAGTGCAAGGGCAGAGCTGGATGAAGATAAGCGTAGAAAGCTATACGAGGATATGCAGGAAATCTGTAAAAATGACAGTGGAACCGTTGTCCCCATGTTCAACCAGATGGTTGAAGCCACTTCTGCCAAGTTGGCCCATGGACCTATCTCAGGTCACATGGCCATGGACGGCATGAGAAATGGTGAACGATGGTGGTTCGCATGAACCGGCCTGACCACTTGAACCTTAATTGTGACAGTTGATTTGCGTGAACTTTCACTTCGTAATTATTGAATGAACCCGCCTGCCTGCCTGCTTTTCATGAAAAAGCAGACAGGCATGTAAAATTATAATCTGTTTTTCAAAAATCCTAAAAGCCGTAAAAATTATGAAAGACATTATTACAATGATAGCAAAGCGCCTTGGATTGGGCATGCTGACGATGATCGTCATCTCCATTCTCATTTTTGTGGGGGTGGATGCACTTCCGGGGGATCTGGCAGAAGCAATCCTGGGACAGTCGGCCACAGTTGAAACCGTTGCGGCATTCAGAAAAGAACTTAAGCTGGATCTGCCGCCCCATGTCCGCTATTTCTCATGGCTTGCCAGTGTTGCTGAGGGAGATCTTGGAAATTCCCTTTCCAATGGTCGGCCCATCACCGAGTTAATCGGTTGGCGATTTGCCAACACCATGTTTCTGGCCGGTTCGGCAGCGGTGATCTCCGTACCCCTTGCCATCATCCTGGGTCTCATGGCAGCACTTTACCGTGACACCTGGTTTGATAAAGCCATTTCCACCACCACATTAACGGCCATCTCTTTTCCTGAATTTTTCATTGCCTATATTCTCATCGCGCTGTTCTCGGTGAAACTGGCCATTTTCCCCAGTATTTCCAATATCAATGATGAATTGACATTCGGGCAGAAACTCTATGCCGTTATTCTGCCAAGCCTGACCATGACCTTTATTGTCACGGCCCACATGATGCGGCAGACCCGGGCAGCGATCATCAATGTTCTTGCAAGTTCCTATATTGAGATGGCCCGATTAAAGGGATTAAAACGGTTGCGGATCATCGTTCTGCATGCATTTCCCAATGCGCTGTCACCGGTGATTAACGTGGTTGCCCTGAACCTTGCCTACCTGGTTGTGGGGGTTGTGATAGTTGAAGTGGTATTTGTTTATCCGGGGTTGGGCCAGCTGCTGGTGGACTCGGTATCCAAACGAGATATTCCCGTGGTTCAGGCAAGTGGCCTCATCTTTGCGAGCGTTTATATCTGCCTCAACCTTCTGGCAGATATATTGTCCATTTTGAGCAACCCCAGGTTGCTGCATCCAAGATCAAAATAAAGGGATATATTTAATGGCTTTTTTAAAATTGTTGCGACAATCCCCTTTGAGTGCCCGCATTGGTCTTGCCATTGTTTTGCTCAACCTTTTAGCTGCGTTATTGGCACCGGTGATCGCCCCCTATGGTGAAACCGAAAGCGTGGCAGATGTGTGGCTCTCCTCCAGCTGGGATCACCCCCTGGGAACGGATCACCTGGGAAGGGATCTGTTCACACGAGTGCTGTATGGTGCACGCAATACCATTACAATTGCCTTTGCCACCACCATGCTTTCGTTCATTATCGGCTCCATGGTGGGATTTATGGCGGCGGCAATGGGGGGATGGGCTGATCTTATCATTAGTCGTATAGTGGATATTTTGATGGCTTTTCCCACCCTTATTTTTGCCTTGATGGCATTGTCTGTGGTGGGGACGTCTGTGATGTCATTGATAGGGGTCATCGCGGTGCTTGATTCCACCCGGGTATTTCGTCTTTCCAGGGCCGTGGCCATGGATATTACGGTGATGGAGTTTGTTGAAGCAGCCAGGCTTCGCGGCGAAGGCCTTTTTTGGGTAATGCGCAAGGAAATTCTACCCAATGCCATGCCGCCTCTGGTGGCTGAATTTGGTCTTCGTTTTTGTTTTGTGTTTTTATTTATTGCCTCTTTAAGCTTTCTGGGTCTTGGTATCCAGCCGCCCACGGCGGATTGGGGGGGGATGGTTCGTGAGAATGCCGGTGCCATCACCTTTGGTATTCTGACCCCGTTGTGGCCTGCCGGTGCCATTGCCTTGCTGACGGTGGGGGTCAATTTGATTGTTGACTGGTTTCTGAAAATTGCCAGCGGATTAAAAGATTAACGTTAATGCTATTGAGAGATACGCCACCAATGACACATCTGCTTGAAATGAAAAATATTGTAATCGAAGGCTTCAGTTCCGAGGATGAAAAATGGATGCCCATCATCAAAGGGATGGATCTCACTCTGGACAAGGGCGAGGTTATCGGTTTGATCGGAGAGTCCGGGGCCGGAAAATCTACCCTGGGGCTGGCCTCCATGTGTTACACCCGGGGAGGATGCCGAATTTCATCGGGATCTATTATGTTCGATGGGATGGAATTATTCGGCAAATCCGATGATGTATTACGGGAGATCAGAGGGGTTCGCATCGCCTATGTGGCACAAAGCGCTGCGGCTTCATTCAATCCAGCCTATCGACTCATCAAACAATATGTGGAAACACCGATACAGCACGGCCTGATGCAATTTGACGAAGCGGAAAAAAAGGCGGTGGATATTTACAAACGACTCCTGCTGCCTGATCCCGAGGGGATTGGTTATCGCTATCCCCACCAGGTATCCGGGGGACAGCTCCAGCGTGCCATGGTGGCCATGGCCATGTCGTGCACGCCGGATATTATCGTGTTTGATGAACCCACAACGGCCCTGGATGTAACCACCCAGATTGAAGTGCTGGCGGCCATTAAGAAAATTACCCGGGAATTTAACACAGCCGCCATCTATATTACCCATGACCTTGCAGTTGTGGCCCAATTGGCCGATCGCATTATGGTGCTAAAGAACGGTCATTTGGTGGAGGAAAACGATGCAAGGCAGATGCTGGCAAATCCCAAAGAAGAGTATACCCGCAAATTGCTTTCCGTTCGAACCCTCACCGAAGACCGAGTCTTATCCGACGCAGAGGACGATGTTGTTCTTGAGATTGACAACGTGTCAGCCAGCTACACGGGAAAGGCAAGTGAAAAGGTGCTTGAAGACATTGACCTTGTTGTCCGGCGGGCAAGGACTGTTGCACTGGTGGGTGAATCCGGCAGTGGTAAGAGCACCCTGGCCCGGGTGATCACCGGTTTACTGCCCCCCCTTGGGGGAGAAATTCGCTATGGCGGCGAGGTGC
>JAOZRF010000566.1 GCA_029940245.1 Desulfobacula sp. | reverse complement strand
TTAGTTGTTTCCATTGGCAAAATAAAAGTAACAAAAATACCAAAAAATGCAGAAAATAACCCCAAACCAACCCTATTGGCATCAGTTTTGTTGGTAATTTTTGCACCACAAAACCATGTCATATAATCATTTTTTTTCTTTTTCATCTTTAATCCTACAAAATTAAAGTTAAATAAATTTTTTAATCATAAAAATTATGTTGATCCTGTAAAGTGGACCCCAAGTCAAGGACAAATTTCTCTATAATTAAGGTGTGTTTCATTTTGTTGTTTAACCAAAATTTTCATGCTGCCTGTTGGGCAACTTCCTCTCCCCAATATACCTCAGCAGGTGTTTTCCCTGAGAATGACTGGTGTGGTCGTTCAAAGTTGTAAAATTTAAAATATTCTTTCAGCCCAGCAATCAATTCTGTAACTGTTTCAAACTCTTCAAGAAATATCTTTTCGTACTTCACTGATCGCCATAAACGTTCTATGAAAATATTATCCATACAACGGCCTTTACCATCCATGCTAATCTTGATGTTTTTTTCTCTCAATGCATTTGTAAAGGCATTACCTGTATATTGTGAACCTTGATCGGTATTGAATATTCCAGGGCTATTATGTTTGCGTAGAGCACTCTTCAGAGCATTCACACAGAAATCATCATCCATTGTTACAGACACCTCCCAGGACAGCACATAGCGGCTTGCCCAATCCATAACTGCCGTCAGATACACAAATCCATGCCCCATCCGGATATAGGTAATATCAGAACACCAGACCTGATCAGGCTCTGTAATCGACAATTTCCTCAGGAGATATGGGTATACCTTATGATCTCTGCGTGGCTTGCTTGTATTTGGCTTGGGAGCCACGGATTCAATACCCATTAAACGCATCAACCTTTGAACTCGCTTGCGGTTTACATGAAACCCTTTTCGGTTTAAATAGTCCCTTATCTTTCGACTTCCGTAAAAAGGATGCCTGAGAAATTCTTCGTCGATAAGTCTCATTAATTCTAAATTCTCATCACTTTCTAAAATGAATGCCCTGGGCCGGTAGTAAGCTGACCGTGGTAGCCCCAGCAAGTCGCACTGTCTGCTGATACTCAAATCTGAATCTTTGGAAGATATGCATTTTGTCTTCTCATATATGCTCATCCCAGATAACCGGTCTTTTTTTTTAACCAGTCCACTTCGATCTGCAATTGTCCAACCTTTTTATATA
>JAOZRF010000296.1 GCA_029940245.1 Desulfobacula sp. | reverse complement strand
ATAAAGACGCAAATAAAAATCCAGAACTTGAGGTGTGAACAAATTTTGAAACTGCTACAGGGTTAAACACAACTTCAGAAAAACTGTTCATTTCAAACCTGGCAGTCTCAGGATTAAATATCATGCCAACAGGATTCTGCATCCAGCCATTGGCCACAAGAATCCATACTGCTGAAAGATTTGAACCGACCGCGACCATCCAGGTGGAAAAAAGATGGAATTTTTTTGAAACCCGGTTCCATCCAAAAAACATGACAGCAAAAAAAGTAGCTTCAAGAAAAAAAGCAAAAATTCCTTCAATGGCAAGGGGGGCACCAAAAATATCCCCGACTATCCAGGAGTAATTGGACCAGTTTGTTCCAAATTCAAATTCAAGAATGATTCCCGTTGCAACGCCTATAGCAAAATTGATTCCAAATAATGTCATCCAGAATTTTGTAATGGTCAGCCATTGTTTATCTTCTGTGCGTACATAAATAGATTCAAAAAAAGCACACAAAAAAGAAAGGCCCAGTGTTAACGGCACAAAGATCCAATGATACATGGCTGTAAGAGCAAATTGTGCTCTTGCCCAGTTCACCATACTCAAATCAATATCAACCATTATTTTTTACCCTCCTGTTAAATAAAATTTGATTTTGTATTAGACAGATCATTTTAATTAGTTTTTGGAAGCATTCCTTGTGATTTGTTCAAGAACATAATCTGTTTTTTCTTCATTGGTCGCAAATTTTGTATTCAAATAGTTGGGAAAGAAAAAAAGCTTCAGGATCACAAACATCACAAAAAGTTTTATCAGAATGATTGTCCACAATTTTTTCCCAAGAACCATTCCTTTGAAACCATCACGATAAAATGTATAGATAGAATTGATTAAATTATTTTTTTTATCAATATTTAGAATACTGTTTCTCATCAGATACACCTTAATGGTTTTTTTGTTTTTAATTAATTGTTTTCGGTTTTAAAAAAGCAATTAATATGCCATAAAAAAAAGGGAGCTAAAATAAACATTAAACCATAAGGATAAAAAATATTTTAAAATATTCATTTAGCCATGGCAAGTGTGTTTGGATTATTTGATAAAAATATTAAACAACGATTTTGGCAGGGCCGGCATGAATACACTTTGTCGCATTTGTTTTGCAGAAACAAAAATTTGAAACATTAGTGTATCATGATATTGAGACATAATGTCGGGAGGGATATCCCCTTTTTCGTTCACAAAACCGTTCAGGTTGTGTTTACCTGGTAACGCTGCTATTAAATTGTTAACGCTTTTGAACAAAAATTTTTTGTGAGATGATTGCGGCTGCAAAGAAAAAAGGTGAGCCAAAACCTGTGTGGTGCCTGGCATATGATTAAAGGAAGGTTTTTTATAAAAATTAAAATTTTTGGCATGTTCTTTGCTTTTTAATTTTGGTTTCTCATTATTTGTTACAATAGAATTCAGACAAAGGATTTGAATATGAAAAAAGAAAATATACTTGTTATTGTAATCATCTGTATCACAATTATCGGCTTTATGGTTTATAATAACGTGAAACCTGAAAAACAGACTGATTTGATTCAAAAAAAAGGGTCTGTCTCAGCCAGGGATACTTCAAAGATAGACTGGCAGGGATATGAACAGGTTATGGATTTGATAAAAAACCAGAATAAACACGTTTTTTTATATTTCCATGCAGATTGGTGTACCTATTGCACAAAACTCAAAAGGACAACATTTCAAGATGCACAGGTTTTAAAATATTTAAAAGATAATTTTATCAGTATTGCCGTGGATACCGATAAAAATCAGGGGCTGGCAAAGCAATGGAGGGTTAAGGGATTGCCAACCTTATGGTTCCTTAAACCAGACAATTCAAAGATCAGCAATATCCCGGGATATGTTGATGCAAAACAATTTTTACAGATTTTAAAGTATATTCATACGACAAGTTATGACAAAATGAGTTTCCAGGAATTTGTTAAAACAATTTAAGAAACAATAATATCCATCCAGCTATGGTATGATTAAATACGTACCAAAAGAGAGGGAAAATGACTTCTAAACTTTCACGCAGGGCATTTTTAAAAGGCTCCATTACTGCTGCAGGATCTGTGGTCGCGACCTCAGGTATTGCCCGGGCAGCCAAATCCATAACCCATACAAACAAGGAGCCGCTGGCGACTTTGCTGGATATCAGCAAATGCATCGGGTGCGAAGAGTGTGTCTTTGCATGCCGGGAAGCAAATGCCGATAAGTATCCCGAGCCTGCAAAACCATTCCCAAAAATGTATCCCAATAGAGTCCCGGTACAGGACTGGTCGGATAAAAGAGATGTGATCGATCGCCTGACTCCTTATAACTGGCTCTTTATCCAGCATGCATCAGCCACGGTCAATGGTGAGCAAATTGATTTGACCATTCCCAGGCGATGTATGCACTGTGAAAACCCTCCCTGTGTCAAACTTTGCCCCTGGGGCTCGGCAAAACAGGAAGAAAATGGACTTTCAAGAATTGATCCGGACCTTTGTCTTGGCGGTTCAAAATGTAAAAAAGCCTGTCCCTGGGATATTCCTGAAAGACAGACCGGTGTTGGACTGTATCTTGATTTGTTGCCTGGTTTAGCAGGAAATGGTACCATGTATAAATGTGACCGATGCTACAATCGGCTTGAAAAAGGTGAAGTGCCGGCCTGTATAGAAGCCTGTCCTGAAGATGTTCAAACCATAGGTCCGAGAAGTGAAATTCTGAAAAAGGCCCATGCCCTTGCCAGGCAGATGAACGGATATATTTACGGTGAGCACGAAAATGGCGGAACCAATACCATTTATGTTTCTCCCGTACCCTTTGAAGAATTGAATAAATCCATTGAAACAGGAAAAGGCAAACCCCATTTAAATAAAGTAAAAAATATGATGGCAGATGGGACAAATCTTGCCAAAGCTATGATAGTAGCTCCTATTGCAGGTTTGGCGGCTGCATTTGGAAAGTTTTACCTGAGCTCAAAGGAGGACAAATAATGAATACCACAAAGAAAACAAGACAATATGTTTATTGGATTACCCTGTTTTTTATTACATTGTCCGGCTTTGCTCAAATGCCTATTTTCAAGCGATATTATATTGCTGATATTCCGGGGTTGGGCTGGCTGGCCCAGTTTTATGTGACACATATTATCCATTACATTGCGGCCATTGTGCTGATCGCTTTTGTCATATATGTCTTTTTTGATTTTATTTTCAGGGGGGCAGGATTGAATCGTGTTACCGGATTCGGCTTTTTTAAAATTGCGATACTTGCAGGATTGATTGTCACTGGTGTCTTAATGGTTGTAAAAAACCTTCCAAATATCTATTTTGGCCACACAGCCGTTATTGTTTTAGATTTGAGCCATTTAAGCTTTTGCATGATCTTGTTATTTGTAAGCCTCTACAGCGTAATCCGGAAAAAGAGGTGGGTGGGTTAAATTTAATTTGATATCTTAATTCAATTATGATAGGCGCTTTTAAAAACGAAAAGATAAAGGCAAAAACCGGAAGGAAAAATTGACAGGAGAAAAAAATGTTGAAAATTGGCATTATCGGTGGCTCAGGGCTTGATGATCCTGGTATCTTAAAAAATCCGAAAGAACTTGAAATTACAACGGAATATGGAACCCCTTCTTCCCCCCTATTGTCCGGGAAAATAAATGATGTAGACATTCTTATCCTTGCCCGGCATGGCCGAAACCATCAGTTAAGCCCCACCCAGGTGAATAACCGGGCCAATATCAAAGCGTTTCAACAGGAAGGGGTTACCCATATTATTGCCACCACAGCCTGTGGCAGTTTAAAGTATGAAATAGACCGGGGACACCTGGTTATTCTGGATCAATTTATTGATTTTACACGATTTCGAAAAAATACCTTTATAGAATCCTTTGAAAATGGCCTGGTTCATCCGGTCATGGCCCATCCATTTGATGAGAATTTAAGAAAAAAACTTTATGAAACAGCAAAAAAACTTGATTTGAACGTTCATGAAAATGGGTGCGTTGTCACCATTGAAGGACCAAGATTTTCAACCATTGCTGAGTCTAAAATGTTCAAAAGCTGGGGGGCTGATGTGATCAATATGTCAACTGCCCCGGAAGTCATTCTGGCAAATGAAGTTGCCATACCTTATGCTGCTGTTGCCATGTCAACGGATTATGACTGCTGGAATGAGGATGAAGCGCCTGTTACCTGGGAAGAGATCATGGCAGTATTTGATCAAAATGCCCATAATGTAATAGAATTGATTGTAAAGGCAATAGCAGAATTAAAAGAATAGAAACAAACAACTCGACTTTCAG
>JAOZRF010000295.1:2956-4330 GCA_029940245.1 Desulfobacula sp. | reverse complement strand
AGGGAGATTTGTTAATGAAGGTTGTCAATTATAAAGATGTATTACCCGTTGTCATGGACAATGAGATGGTTAAAAATGTGGCTGCCAGGGTAATGATCGGAAAGGAAGACGGGGCCCAAAAATTTTGCATGAGAGTGTTTGAAATAAGCAGGAACGGATATTCACCAAAACATACCCACGACTGGGAGCATGAGGTATTTGTCCACGGCGGCAATGGCGAAGTATTAATCGAGGACAAATGGTATCCGGTGTCAGCCGGCTCGGCAATATTTGTTCCACCCAGCATTGAGCACCAGTTCAGGAACACTTCTGAAAAAAAATTTATTTTTATATGCCTGATTCCGTCGGGAGCACCTGAATTATAATGGATACAAGATCCTGTGTAGGGAGAAATGGTCAATTCATCGTTGGTGTTCACAAGCCTGCCTTTAAGATAAAAAACTTGAGAGACCATGACTATTTTGAATCTCTTGGGCAGCTTGAAGACGGTACAATGATTGACAATACTATCAATTTTCCAGGGAATGATCTTTATGAACCCCATGCAGACATCATCTATGAAATTGCCAACCCGTTTGCCTTTAGGGGCACAACCTATATTAACTCTGCATGGGCTGACATAAAAGCGGCTCACCCTGAAAAAATAGGCCTTTTGCCACCTGAATCCTGTTCTCTGTTTCAAAACTTTGAACGGCTCAAGGGTTACAAAAGCACTGGGATAGAAAATAAAACAGCCCTGCTGGACATCCTGCCGCACCCATTGCTCATTGCACTTGCCCAGGCCTCTTCCGATCCTGAAGAGCTGATGCTTCTGGCGAAAAAATCCTGCAATATTCTTTTTGTTCCCAAAGGCCATGCCCCTGTTGGCATCGGATATAAAAAAAACCGGCAAAATGAGGTTATCCCGGATATTTATGATCATGAGCTTTTTGAAGTGCTTGTGAACAACCAGTATCTTCCGGATGACTATAAAAATACTTTGGTATTGAAACCCGGAGTCCAGGGAAGCAATGAAATTATCGGAGAATATCTGTCTTGCGATGGAAACACCCACGTATTTGAATATTTAAGACGTAATTCCTATATTCCCTGGGGGCATTTTGCATCCAACATGGCAAACGATGCCATCCGGTACAGAGCCCTGGATCTTTGTCTGGAAGACATGAAAGGCATCCGCCATTTATACTACCAGCGTGCATTTGTAAGACTTGCCCAGGATCTTGGTATTTCTTTTCCTGACAAAAGAGGCTGTCTCGCTCAAAACGAACTTGAAGATTTAAGGAATAAAATACAGAAAAAGCTTGCTCAATTTCCCTGTCCGGTCCTGGAATTTGACAATACGCTGTGGGGGTGGAACTTTGGATTTGGATATGA
>JAOZRF010000295.1:0-2946 GCA_029940245.1 Desulfobacula sp. | reverse complement strand
GTCCGGCCACAGGCTTCATGCCTCCCACCAGATGATCCACCAGCAGAACGCCATGGTTCCAAAGCTGGTTCAGACCTGTTCCGGGCAAAAAATATCTTCTTTTGCCTGCGGTGATCTGATCAGTGATTTTATTGAACAATATTTCAAAGCCACGGGCAAACCCTTTTTTGAAACCTATTTAAGTGCCATTAAAAACAATACCAGAACAGATGGTAAAACAATTGGTGAATCCTCCCTGATCCTTTTGGAAGATGATCATACCATCTTATTTGCACCAAAGGCCCAGATTTCTGAATGGGAACTGCAACTTATGCCTAAAACCGCGTGCGGTAATATTCTTGAGGCGGATTCACAGATGCGGCACTCTTTGGACAGGGCCATTCTTACCGCTGTAAAAACCCTTGAATCCCTGGGCGTACAAATGGTTACAACCATTGAATTTTCAAAACGATTTGATTCTAAAAATTGCGATCAACGTCTTTTGTATTCATTTATTCCTAGACTTCCCCACGCACCAGCCACCTTTTCCGAAGCACAATTAAGATGGATCAGCGGGTGCTTTCCCGAGGATTTCGCCCATGCCTGCCGCAGGGTAATTAAAAATTTTAAATAAGGAATACAAAATGCTGCTGCATGATTTTATTTATGAATGGGACGGCAAAAGCAATAAAGGCGAAAAGCCCATTTCATGGTGGCCGGGATCATACCGGGTAAAAATTGTAAAGCTTGCAACAGACAAGAATAATATAAGCTACCTTTTTCACACGGCTGTCATCCTGAAAAATGCCAGAACCAACCCCACTATGAATACATCTTTAAAAAACTATATCCATAATTTTGCCCGAAAAATATCAAAGGAATATGATCTTAAAATTGATAAAACCCTGTGGATTGAACTGGATGACAAAATCCAGGTAGCCCAATTGAAACCCGAACAAAAGCTTGTCCCTGAAATACTTTATTCCATATCCTGGCGTCCCATCCGTCCCAATGAACTTAAAATGATAAAATCCTATATTACAGACATGTAAAAATGAAAAATGATCTATATATCCAGCAAATAGCACTGGCAGTTCCGGAAACTCTCGTGGAGATAAAAACATATCCTTCCATGAAATTTATTTTTATCAAAGCATTTTTGATTTCCTCTTTTCGCTCCAATACAATCAAAGATGACCTTATTGTCAAAAAAACCCGGATTATTTTAAAAAATTACCTGCCGGACAAAGAGCTGATTAAAAATTACAGGATTGTCTGCGGCTTTTCCAGGGACAGACCTTACATCATTCCCATATCCTATTTACAGACCCTCTTTATAGGTCTTCTGGGCAAATTTATCACCTCATCCTTTTTTCCCATCAACCCTTTGGGACTGATCCACATCTTTCAGTCTTTTGAACAGAAAAGACCTGTGACCACAGATGAAAGCCTTGATCTTGCATGCACCCTTGACAGCATAAAAAAAACCGGTAAAGGCATTGAAACCGCCTTTACCCTTGAAGTCATGTCCAAAGGCGAGCTTGTCTGGCAGGGTGTCTCCGTCTTTTTTACCCGAAGCCCTGTAAAAAAGAAAAAAACACCAGAGAAAAAAAAAGAAGTGTTTTTAGAAAAAAAAGAAGACATACTTGTACTGGATGGGACTGGACGAAAATATGCAAAAGTATCCGGTGATTATAACCCGCACCACCTTTACACTGTTTTTGCAAAATTTTTTGGATTTAAAAGGGCCATTGCCCACGGCATGTGGAGCCTTGCAAGGGTTGTTGCAAGCCTGGATAAGGAATTTGACATCCATCATGATTCAGCTTTTGTTGAAGCATTTTTTAAACTGCCGATTTTCATGCCTGCAACAACCTGTCTGGGGTATGAATGCCAAAAAGATACAGAAAACCAACAGACCATTGTCAATTTTGAACTTCGTGATAAACAAAAAGGACTTCCCCATCTAAAAGGAAAGGTTCTAAAAACTAAATAAGGTAGTAACTATGCTGGGTTCTGTATTTGCACTGACTTCTGCTTTTTTATGGGCCAGCGCTGTGATCCTGTTCAAAAAAAGCGGTGAAGTGTTTTCTCCTGTTTCTCTGAATATCTATAAAAGTATTGTGGCGCTGATCCTGGTTTCCCTTACCATGGTGATCCTTAATATCCCTATTCTCCCGGACAAACCCATCAATGACTGGCTGCTTCTGGCTGCATCAGGCTTTCTCGGAATTACCCTGGCAGATCTTTTCTTTTTCATGGCTTTAAATCGGCTGGGAGCAGGCCTTGTCGCCATTGTGGAATGCCTCTATCTTCCCTGCGTGATCTTTTTTTCTTTTATCATGCTGAACGAAAGTTTAAGTATCAGTGCCATTATCGGTGGGGTTCTGGTACTTACAGCCGTTCTGGTTGGGTCAATGAAAAGAAAAAAGGCTCCTGAAGAAACCCTGGAGAACAAAATTCCCTTGTCCGGTATTATTCTTGGCTGTCTTGCCATGATCTTTCTGGCTTGCGGCATTGTGATGATCAAAGACTTGCTGGAACGAACGGATATCTTCTGGGCAACCCTTGTCAGGGTTGCCTCGGCCAGTGTATCCCTGTTGGTACTGATATTATTCCACCCTAAACGCAAACAATACTTTAATGAACTCAAATTTTCAAAGGCCTGGTTAACTGCACTTCCCGCCTCGGTTATCGGAAATTATCTGGCACTTTTGTGCTGGGTTACAGGAATGAAATATACAAGTGCATCCCGGGCAGCTATCCTGAACCAAATGTCAACGATTTTCATCTTTATCCTGGCGGCAATTTTTCTAAAGGAAAAGATAACCATGAACAAAACCATTGCCATACTCCTGGCACTGACGGGTGCCGGCCTGACTATTTTTGGCGAATAATCTTTTTTAAATCAAGCCAACAAAAATTTTTGTATTTTTTTCGTTGACAAAATAATGCCCCGGAATGTCT
>JAOZRF010000294.1 GCA_029940245.1 Desulfobacula sp. | reverse complement strand
CATAATCAATCCAAATTCGGAATTTCTTTGACCCAGTTTGATGATATCCTGAAAAGAGAATTATATGCCTTCTGTCGTGAAACCGATAAAACCATTACCGTGTGGTTTGAGCCTGGGCGGTTCCTCATGAGCGAGGCAGGGTTTCTATTTACAGAGGCAGTGGTCCTGAAGACCAATGGCTGGATCGATTTTGTGGGAACCAATACCGGGTTCCATCACCTGGTCCGGCCAATGATGTATAATGCCTATCATTCAATAGAAAATATTTCCAACCCCAAAGGTCCAATCAAGAAATATAATGTTGTTGGAAATCTATGCGAGATTGACAACCTGGCGTGTGACCGGGAACTCAATGAGGTCAGGGTGGGGGATCTGTTGATGATTAAAAATGCCGGAGCTTATGGGTTTACCATGTCGTCCAATTACAATTCCAGGCCAAAGCCGGCGGAAGTGTTGATCATTAACGGTCAAGACAAATTGATACGTAAACGGGAAACCTATGCAGATTTAGTCAGGAACCAGGTGGAAATTGCATTTTAATGTTTGATTAATCGTTATACATTAGGATCGGAAACAACGACATGACCTTGACTCAGGAGAATATAAATGCTTCGTGTTTTTAGTGACGAATTGATAAACCCGAAAAATTTTGTTGTCACCATTGAACTGGTGCCGGGACGTGAATCATTTGGTGCCGGTACCGATACCCTGGTGGGCATCGCCAAAGATGCTTTTGCCGACGGCAGGGTTTCTGCCGTATCCATCACGGACAACCCCGGCGGTAACCCTTCGTTGTCCCCGGATGTTCTGGGATATGAAATTTTCAAGCATGGGCTGGATGTGATTGTTCATTTTACCTGCCGGGACATGAACCGGGTCGGCATGGAAAGCCGTGCACTTCAACTGGCCCGTATGGGCATGAAAAACATTCTATGTCTGACCGGGGACTACAGCGGGAAGGGCTTTGGTGGGCGGGGTACTCCCGTGTTTGATCTGGATTCTGTACTTTTGACCCGCATGATGCAGGGATTGAGCGACCGCATGATGGCTTCGGGTGATCCAGAGCCCTTTTTTACAGGATGCGGGGTTTCACCCTTTAAAACATTGAAATCAGAATGCCTGGCACAGTATAAAAAACTGGACAAGAAAATTGATGCGGGTTCTGATTTTGTCATTACCCAGCTTGGCTATGATATCAATAAATTCAATGAACTGATCCGATACCATAATGAAAAACATGCATTAATACCGGTAATGGCTTCGGTATATCTTCTCAGCCCAAAGGCAGCCCGGGCCATGAACCGAGGCAGGGTGCCCGGTGCCTATGTGTCTGATACCCTGTATGAAACAGTGGTCAAGGAGTGGAAAACCCCAAAAAAAGGCCTCAAGGCCGCCATTGAACGGGCGGCCTGTCTGGGCGTTGTCCTCAAGGGATTCGGATACCGGGGGATTCACATTGGCGGTATACACCGGAATTTCAAGACCATTGCCCGTATCCTGGACCGCATGGAAGAGATTGAAGATAATTGGCCCGACTATATGCATGAATTTTCCGGCAAGGAAAAAAGCGGCTATTATTTTTATGATCAGATCATTAAAGATGAGACAGTTCCTGCTTCAAGACCCTTCCTGAAGAAGAGTGTGCTGGAGTACTGGCCCTATAAAATGCTTTGTTTTGCCCACAATCTCTTTTTTGACAAAACAGGTGCAATGGCATCGGTTTATCGAAAATTGGCCGCCTATCTGGATTCTCATAATAAATCATGGATATTGAAACGCTGTTTGGAAGACCCTATAAAAATACCCCTGCTGTCCTGCCAAAGTTGCGGAGACTGCGGCATCCAGCATGTTGCCTTTCTATGTCCGGAATCCGGATGTCCCAAGCATACGCGCAACGGCCCCTGCGGCGGTAGCCGGGAAGGTTCCTGTGAGGTTTACCCGGACAAGGACTGTATATGGGTACGGGCATACAACCGTCTGGATAATGCCGGTAAACAGCCCTTCTTTCTAAAAGACAAGGTGCCCCCCAGAAACTGGGAGTTGAACAAGACCTCGTCTTGGATCAATTTTCACCTGAACCGCGACCATCAAAAATAAAGGTTCTAAATGATAAAAAAAATTCATAGGCTTGTTTGTCTCCTATTGGTCATTTTTTCTGCTGTCGCTTCCATTTCCGAGGGCAGTAATTTTTCTATCCATGGGAATCAACAAAAAAATAAAAATATTTTTCAGATTACACTGCTGCACACCAATGATCACCATGGCCGATTCTGGAAAAACTCTAAGGGTGAATACGGCATGGCTGCAAGGAAAACATTGATTGACCGGATCCGGTCCGAGGTTGAATCCCAGGGCGGATTTGTGCTTTTATTGGATGCAGGTGATATAAATACGGGGATGCCTGAGTCAAAAATGTTCAATGCAGAACCCGATATAAAAGGGATGAATCTTTTGGGCTATGATGCCATGGCCGTGGGAAATCATGAGTTTGATAATACCCTCTCCATTCTCCGTACCCAGCAGTCCTGGATGAAATTTCCCCTGTTGTCTGCCAATATTTATGATAAAATAACGAAAAAACTGCTTTTCGACCCCTTTGTAACATTTAATTTTAAAGGATTGAAAATCATTGTATTGGGTCTGACCACGGAAGATACGATCACCCAGGGCAATCCTGACAATATTAAAAACATTGAGTTTACCAGTGTCATTGACTATTGCAGGGATATGGTTCCTCAATTAAAAGACAGATCAGATATCCTTATTGCCCTTACCCATCTGGGGTATTATCCAGATGCAGCCCATGGTTCAAATGCCCCGGGTTCCGTCTCCCTTGCCAGAGCTGTTAATGGAATTGATGTGATTGTGGACGGTCACACCCATACAATGCTTGAATCGCCTGATGTACAGAATAATACCATCATTGTCCAGGCCGGAGAATATGGAAAATATCTGGGAAGGCTGGATCTTACATATTCAAACAAAAAATTGATACAAAAAGCCTATAAATTGATTCCCGTCAACCTGAAAAAACAAATTAAAAAGGACAACAAAACGGTTCATGCCTTTGTTGAAACAGAAATCCCAGAAGATCCTCAGGTACTCAGTTTTTTATCAGAATACCAAAAGATCGGAAAAGATAAACTTTACACGGTGATTGGTTCATCAAACGGCAAATTTATTGGTGACCGGGATATTATCAGGAATTTTGAAACCAACCTTGGCAACCTTTTGTGCCGGGCTGCCATATCCAAAACATTTGCAGACCTCTCCATTGTGAATTCCGGTGGTGTAAGAGCAAGTCTTCCTTCGGGCAATATTACCTATAAGGATGTTCTTAAGGTAAGCCCCTTTGGCAATACCCTTTGTACTGTCATGTTGACAGGTAAGGAACTGATAACATACCTTGAAAAAGCGGTTAACATGGAAAAAGATACAGGGGGTTTTGCCCAGATTTCAGGTGTCACCATTTTTGTTTCTCAAAAAAAAATCACCAGTGTGTTGGTCGGCGGTAAGATCGTGTCTGATTCCAAAAAATATAAACTTGCGCTTCCAAGCTATATGGCCGGCGGGGGGGATGGATATCCAAAGATATCCACCCATCCTGAGTTCATTGACACGGGATTTGTGGATGCAGAAGTTTTAAAAGAATATATTTCAAAAAACTCACCCCTGGCAATCCAGGATTTTCAGCCGGAGCATGATGTGATTTTAAATTAATTTCTGGTCATACAAAACAAAAACCGGCAGATTTTAGATCCAACCGAACCAATTGCAACACGCATATCTGAAACAATTGATATAAATTTAGTAACGTGGCTGTTTGTGAGCCCCTAGTTCGCCCTGGGGCTTAAAATAGTTTGTAAAAAATTAACGTAATTTATAAGCAGTTGATGAGCTGTATTCTCTTTTAACACGTAATAGTGTTTGCTCTCCAAATTTAAAATTACCAGGCAGATCATCGTATAGACCATCCTTATTTTCGCCCAACAATAAAGGAGGGAATATCTGCGGCTGGCTCCATAAAAAAACCGCCATGACTCAACGGACTCATATATGCAGTTAAAACCGTGTTCCCATAGGCATCAACCATGCTCAGAGTAAGTTTGTTGTTACCACCAAACGCATTACATGCTGTAGACAAGCCGCAGATATTTATGGTTGTGTGTTTGAATAAATACTCCTTAAAATGATTTTAGAAATAAAACCTGGAAATTATGAATCAAACATACTAAGCTTTGCAACTTTCAGAATATTAAAAATAATACTGAAATATGTCGCTAAGGGTCCACTCAAAAATTAATTACCAATTTTGCGCGTGACCTTCAGGTTAGG
>JAOZRF010000293.1:396-4336 GCA_029940245.1 Desulfobacula sp. | reverse complement strand
TGGGCATTAAAACAATATGAAGATATGGTTGATGCCATTGTTTCAGATGGATTTGGTGTCTGAAGAATTTACAAACCTTCTTTTAATAGTTTAACAGGAAGAAAAAAATGACAGAAAACGACAAAGATAAAGAGACCGGAAAAGCGGCAATGAAAGAATTACGCTCCCAAAGAAAAGATCTGATCGCCAAAGCATCATTAACAATGAAAACACAGAAAAAAAATATAAAGACGATCAAAGAGTTTTTAAAGGATAAGCCGGCAATTGTCCCTGATATTGCCAAAGGGATTGATATGCCCAAAGACCAAACGCTCTGGTATATTGCCACCATGAAAAAATACGGCCAGATTGTTGAAGGTCAAAAAGAGGGTGCCTTTTTTAATTACTCTTTGATTTTGAATGAAACTGAAAACAACGAAGAAAAAGCAGAGGTTTAATATGAGTTCTATAAGCTTAGATTTTGCAGAAGAGCTGAAAGAGTATAGTGAGGACAAGGCTCTTGAGTGTTTTAACTGCGGGACATGTGCCGCCATCTGCCCCCTTGTCCATGATAATTTTCCCAGAAGAATGATTCGATATATCCAGGTGGGAGCCAGGGAAAAAATCCTTGAAAATTCCGATGAACTCTGGCGGTGCCTTCACTGCGGCCTGTGTACCCATACCTGCCCGAGAGAGGCAGACCCTGGTGAAATTATTCTGGGTCTGAAACGATTTGTTGTTGCAAACTGGAGGTCATAAACCATGTTTAATCCCAGAGATATAATCGAAGCCCTTGCCGGCAATGTAAAGCAGACAAAAAGCCCTTTTGGCATCCCAAAATTTATGGTAAATAAATGGTTCAAGGATCTAAGTCTGCCGAAAGAAGGCGAATATCTATTGTTCACAGGGTTGATGTACCAGTTTACTCCGTTTATTGAAAAATCAACTCAATACCTTGAAAAATATGAGGGCACCAAAATGGCTACCCTTCTAAAATATGCCAGATATGTTCCGGCCTATCTTTCAGGTATCGGCCTTGCCATGATGACATCGGGAAAAGAGAAAAAAGAGGCTGGACAAACCCTTAAAAACATTGCTTTGCTTCTTCAAAAGTCAAAGATAAATTTTGGCTATAGGCCTGATCTGGATAATTATTCAGGTATTCTCCTTTATGACATGGGTGATCAAAAAGGCTTTGTGGCCCATGCAAAAATGCTAGCCCAAAAACTTCAAAATGCCGGAATAAAAAAGATCATTACGGTTGACCCCCATACAGCATATGCCTTAAAAGAACTCTTTCCCAAATATACAGGAATCAGCTTTGATGTAAAACCCTATTTTGAACTCCTTGATCTTGAGCCAAAAGACTGTGATCTTCAGGTCACACTCCATGATCCGTGTTTTTTTGGCAGATATCTTCAAGTCTCGGATATAGCCAGAAAAGTACTGACCAATTTTGGAATAAGCGTATCAAACATCCGAAACCAGGGTGAATTTACAAGTTGCTGCGGTGGACCTGCTGAATCCATTTCTCCCAGTCTTTCCAATGAAATTATGGAAAAAAGAGCTAAAGAGCTGGAGGAACCGGGGAAACCAATCATAGCTTATTGTCCCATCTGTCTTGGGAATCTTAAAAAATCCGGTGCTGATGTCGAAGACTTAAGCACTTTACTTGTTAGACATATTTAATTATTTAATTATTTAATCCAATTAAAACTATTTAAAAAAGGGAAAAAAATGTCTGAAAAAATAGAAAAAGTTGTTTATTTTTGTACCCATGGGGGTGAAGATTGTGAAAGGGCTTCCATCTGTTTTGCAATGGCAGGAGCTGCTCTTGCCCTTGATTTAGATACAACAGTAGCCCTTCAGGGCAAAGCTGTTTATCTTGCGTTAGAAGGCTATACCGCCCATGTGCCGGAAGTTGGAGGTTTTGCTCCTATATCAAAACTGATCAGTGATTTTATGGAATATGGCGGCAAACTCCTTGTGTGCAAGCCCTGTATTGAAGAAAGAAAAATTAAAGACACACAATTGATTAAAGGAGCCGAAATTACTGCCGGCGGCACATTAAATTTACTTGCACTGGAATCTGATGCGCATCTGGTTTACTAAAATTTAATTTTTTTAACAAATTGAGGGAAAAACAAAATGTCTGAAAAACAACAAAAAATTCTTTACATGTGTACCTGTGGAGGAGAGGATGCAGAAAAAGCATCTATATGTATTGGTCTTGCAAATGCAGCCCTTGCTCTTGAGGAAGATGTTTCATTGGTTCTTATGGGCAAAAGTGTCTATCTTGCACAAAAAGGATATGCCGATCATATCCACAAAGCCGGCGAACGGGCACCTTTAAAAAAACTCATCAGTGATTTTATGGAACTTGGCGGGAAACTTCTTGTCTGCAAACCCTGTATAGAAGAAAGAAATATGGAATTATCCGATTTTATTGAAGGTGCTGAACTTGCCACAGGCACAACCCTGAATATGGCTATAATTGACTCTGATAAACAATTAACGTTCTAATATAAACTTTCAATTTTAAATTCATGAAAGGGGGAAAAAATGAGCAATTCATCAATAAACAAACCACCCCATAGGATAACAGACCTTATCAATCTTATTAAAAATGGTGAGGATATCACATGTGATACCATGTTTGAGATCGTTCCGGTTGATTTTGCCCATGGCAACATAGAATTTCAGGCTTATATTTTTCTTTGCCAATATTTTGGGACTATCGGCTCTACAAACTATATTTTTAGAAAATGCTATGCCAGGGGATGTCCTAATAATCTTTGTCCCCACGTATCCCAGGCTGTGATGATTGCCAACCGGTATCTGAAAAGAGATTATAAAAAATTGTTGGATGCAAAAATTGCAGTCAAAGAAAATCTTTTCAGCCTTGAGGATATGCTTGTCAAATATGACGGGATTGATCTGGAAAAAGATGAGGCCACAGGCGGTATTCTTACCATCCATGATTATATCAACATTGCAAAAGAAGGCAATAGTGTTGCGGTTCAAATTGACCTTGAGATCATTCCGGCTGTTGAACATTTTGCAAATCAGAGAAATGAACAAACCTTTCTTATGGTTAATTTTAATATCATCACCCTGGGAAAAAAGAGCCAGTTCCAAAGGTGTCTTGCCTGTTTTCAAACCAATAATGAAACTAAAGAGAAACCTGTTGCCATCCAGACTGCCAATGAGCGTTTAAAAATATTATTTAACGAATTTGATGATACAAAAATTCAATATAAACCCATTTTTTTTAATTAGTGCCTGAACGGAAACCTCGTTCAGTCTCTGCGATTTGAATCATTTAATCACCATGCAGGATGATAAAAAAGACAATAATCATAAACTTTTTTGTATGGCCTTCCTATTTTTTGATCTTTATCAATTGATTAAAGGGAAAAAAGGATTATTATCTAAGTAATATTCAGTGCCTGACCAAAAACTTGAACAACAGATGTATATAAAAGGATAGATCCGATGCCGATTTTTGAATATAAATGCAATCAATGTAAAAAAGAATTTGAAAAACTGGTTTTCAGTGGTGAAGACAAGGATATTTTCTGTCCTGAATGTAAAAGTAAGGATGTGGGTAAAAAAATGAGTGCGTCAAGCTTTATGGGAAGCAGTAGTTTGGGCACGTGTGCTACAAGCTCAAGCTCTTCTACAGGCTTTTCATGAGCCGGATAAAGTTTTCCTTCAGTTAGAAGGACAAATTTTCAGCGTTTCCATCTTTGTCACGCTTATGAAAGATACAGCCTTATAAGGTACCACATGCTTTTGCGGATCAAAGATGATCAGATCGGGTTTTTCTTTTGCGCTTACAGGCCAGGAAAATTGTTGATTTCTTTTTTCCGGGACAGGTCAGATTTTTTCAACAAACTGCCATACAAATTTCTCTATCCTTTTTATTTCAAATTCGCTGATTGCCATAATTTATTACCTA
>JAOZRF010000293.1:0-386 GCA_029940245.1 Desulfobacula sp. | reverse complement strand
TAATGCCATGGCCTGCTGAAGCTCAACAGCATTCTGTTCAAAACGTTGCTGATTTATGCTGTAACCTTTAACAAGGTATTCTTTAAGGCGTTGGGTAACCCATATCCTGAATCTGGGTTTGCCCGTCTTCACTCTGATAGATTTCTATTTGTTTATTCTCAGCCAATATTTTTTCCTGATCAATCAAGACACTACCATTATAACATTGTAATCGAATAGCATAAAAAAATGGAAACTTGCCATACTAAATATGATTTGGTTTTGAATCGCAGTGCAGTAGCCGCCATGAACCCCCAAACCCCGCGGTTAGCACAAAAAAGGATTTGTAAGTTGTTAAAATTGTAGTAGAAGCATAGAGAACCTCCCAAACAGAAATTTTTAACTTT
>JAOZRF010000292.1 GCA_029940245.1 Desulfobacula sp. | reverse complement strand
AGGTAGTTGAAGTTCTTTCAGCGCTGAATTTCAATTCAATTATATGCGCCAAGACCAGTCTTACAAGCTATTCTTCCAAATTCTACTCTATAATATATTAAGTATCCTGCTGGCTGATTTAGTTCATTTATCTTTATAGGATAAAAATTACAGAACCATAAATAGCGGTGCAAGACAAGTGAATTTTTTAAAAAAGGGGAGGGGTCTGCTGGATAAGGCGTGGTAAACTCGCAACATAATTGGAAACGACAGATTATTTTAGAAGACTTAGCTCAGCCTATTTACACGTCGTGATTTAATCTTAAAAATGAATTTTTTAAGGATATGAGCAAAATTACATATTAAGGATGATACTGAATCTTACCGAGGAGGTCGGGGTATGGGTTGCAGGGAATGGTTGATTGGGCTTCTGTACAGGGTCTTAACGTAGTGCAGCGTTAAGACCGCCAAGTGTTTGAGCGACAGCGAGTTTTGGCGGTCAGCGGAACGAAGTTTAGAGCCTGTAGGAAGTCCAATCAGATGAGTCGCAACCCATGCCCCGGCCGGGCTAACCTTAAATTATTATTTTAAAACCTGCATTTTTTGTGGATACGATTGTTTTTGCATGCAATTGCCCTTGAGCTAATTTATATTAGCTATTTGAAGTTTTAAACAAAAATGATATATTGGCTGCCTTAAACAAAGACGTATTGGAAATATATGAAAACAATTCATAAAGAGTATCTGGTTGATAAAACCAGGATCGGATTTATCCGGTTTATCTTTGAAGGACATGAAGGTGTGGCCATTGCAACAACTCTGGATCCTGAAACAGGTCATATCAGGCTTGCCATTGCACCGGATCGCCTGGAAACGGCCCAATTGATTGTTGAAGATTTAAAAAAGGATTTCATGTTTAATGAAGTATAGCGGATATGCCTATATATATACCATTGGCTGCCAGATGAATGTCTATGATTCGGAGAAACTGGCTTTAATTTTAGATTCTCATGGGTATGAAAAAACCGAGGATATGGATAAGGCTGACATTGTGGTCTGCAATACCTGTTCGATCCGGCATAAGGCAGAAGAAAAAGCATTCAGTTTTCTGGGCAGATTTGCCAGAATAAAAAAGAAAAAGCCTCATCTTATAACAGTTATGGCAGGTTGTGTGGCCCAGCAGGAGGGTGAAAAAGCCTTTGCCCGTGTTCCGCATCTGGATGTTGTTCTGGGTACCCAGGCATTTTCAAGGTTTGGTGGGATCATTGATGCGGTTAAGTCCGGCAAACAAAAAGTGGTGGACATCGAAGATTCCTCCATGATTTACGAGGCCCTGCCGGACACATCCTGTTTTGATGAAAATAAAAGTTCAAAATTTGTCACCATTATGCAGGGGTGTGATAATTTTTGTACCTATTGCGTTGTTCCCTATGTCCGGGGAAGGGAAAGGAGCCGGTCACCCGAGAGCATTGTAAAGGAAATCACGTGGCTTGCCGCGGCAGGGGTCAAGGAAATTACGCTGTTGGGGCAGAACGTTAATTCCTACGGCCAGAAAGAAGATCAGATCTCTTTCCCACAGCTTTTGGCTGAGGTCAATGAAATAAAGGGAATTTATCGAATCCGATTTGCTACATCACACCCTAAAGATCTTTCAAATGACCTGATTTATGCCATTAGGGATCTGGATAAAGTCTGCAACCATCTTCACCTGCCAATACAATCAGGATCCAATAAAATCCTTAAAAAGATGAACCGGGGGTATACCCGGGAGAAATACATGGACAGGATTTTAAGCTTAAAAAAGGAATGTCCTGATATTGCCCTTTCAACAGATATCATTGTGGGGTTCCCTTATGAAACCCGGGAAGATTTTAATGATACAATGAATCTGTTGCGTGAAATACAATTTGATTCCATATTTGCTTTTGCCTATTCTGATCGCTCCTCTGCGCCGGCAGCCAAGTTTCCTCAGCAGATAGCCGAGGCAAAAAAACGAGAAAGGTTAAATCATCTATTAGAATTACAGGAATATTATACTGAAAAAAAAAATAAAGAACAGGTGGGCAAAATACTGGATGTTCTTGTTGAAGGCAAAAGCGGTAAGAAAAGGGATGGATTTGATTATGCCGCAAATAACATGGAGCAGATGAAGGGAAGGACTGAATCAAATAAAATTGTGCATTTTCCTTCCCGGGATACGGTTATCGGAGATATGATTAAAATTAAAATTGAGAATGCATACCTTCATTCATTGTGGGGGCATCCTTTGGGAGTTTGAATATAAATGAAAAACAAAGCTGTCAAGATAGGACTCAACAGCCCGTGTCCCTGTGGAAGCGGGAAAAAATATAAATATTGCTGTAGAAATAAAAAAATGGAAATCAGCCTGAAAGAAGAATATAAAAAGCGATATGGTATTTATTTAAAAGAACCTTACCAGGTTGAAGGCATTAGAAAAAGCGGAGCCCTTTTAATATCCATTCTGGATCGGGTTGAGCAGATGATAAAACCCGGGCTTGCCACGGAAGAGATTAATACCTTTGTACATAAAGAAACCCTTAAAGCAGGAGCGATTTCAGCACCTTTACATTACAGGGGTTTTCCTAAAAGTGTCTGTGTTTCAGTGAATGAGGTTATATGTCACGGCATTCCAGGGGATCGTGTTTTAAAAGACGGTGATATTGTCAATGTGGATATTACCCCGATACTGGATGGATATTATGCAGATGCCAGTAAAACTTTTTTTGTGGGAACCCCGACAAAAAAGGGACAAAAGATTGTCAGTGTGGCTGCCCAGGCCTTGAAAAGAGGTATTGAAACCATAGCTCCAGGAGCTACCCTGGGCGATATCGGCTATGCCATTCAAAGTTATGCCGAAGGGTGCGGCTGTTCCGTGGTACGTGAATTTGTCGGTCATGGCGTAGGAATTGAGTTTCATGAACAGCCCCAGGTTCTTCATTTCGGGACAAGGGGAAAAGGACTCACCCTTGTTCCGGGTATGGTATTTACCATTGAGCCCATGGTAAATCTGGGTAAAAAAGAGCTTTATGTGCTTGAGGACAGGTGGACAGCCGTCACCAACGACGGGTCTTTATCCGCACAATTTGAGCAGACCCTGCTGGTAACTGAAACCGGATGGGAAAGCCTTACCCCCTATGAACTTTAAAGCCCTATACCTGATTCAAGGACAGGGTTCAGGCCCATTGCCGATTGTTTTATCCCGGCAATGGGAATCGTTTTGATTTTTTTAATAAAATTTTGTGTCAGGTTGCTATCTGCAATATGGGTATAAATCCCTTTATCAGGATCAAGCCCCCGGATTTTCCCATCATGGAGAAACCATTGAAGCAGTTCTTCTGATAAGGCCTGCCTGTCTAAGGAAGCGGTTTTTTTCTGGTCAAAAAAAGGTTTGGATTCAGGGATTTTACTCTTTGTATCAATCAAATGCTTCATGAAATTTAAGATTCTTGAAAGCCTTAACAGGGTGACGGCTTCGATTCTTGATGTTGTATTATTTAAAGGAAATGCCGTTGACCGCATAAGGGAAAAGCTTTCCGGCAGCAGTTGATTCTTTTCACAAAACTGATAATCCAGGCTTCCTGGTGATGGATAATAGATAGACAGTCCTGCAAGGGTTCTTTTTTGTGCCAGATATAAAAGATCTTCCAAAGAACTTTGTGCTGTTTGACCCGGTGCTGCGGCAATAATATATGAAACACAGTCAAGCTCATATTTTTCTGCAAGAAAAAGGGCATGTTCAAACGCTGTTATGACATCAGGCCGCTTGAATTTTTTCAACTGGCTCTTGGATGTTGATCCCAGAGAAAGGTTGAGGGTCTTAAATCCAGATGTTTTCATCAAAGAGACAATGTCTTCATCAATTGCAGGGGGATAAAGTCCGTTCATGGCCCGAAGCTCGACATTTTTATGTTCAAACAGTTTTTTTATTTTTAAGAAAAGTGCCATAAACCATGACTTGTTTAAACAGATATTTTCATCTTCAAAATCAATAAATCCAATGTCATGTATTTTTGCCTGCTCTTTAAGTTCCATAATTATATCATCTATTTTTCTCTGTCTGAACGGTGCATGGGATGAAGAGGCAGATACAGAGCAATACGAACACTGCATGGGACATCCCCTGCTTGAAACAACCATGGTGGAATACCGGTTCTTTCGATTGTAAAAATGGTGATTGATCATTTCCATGGCAGGCAGGGGAAGGCAATTTAAATCTTCAGCCCAGAAAGGGTCAGAAATATAGACAGAATGCTTAGTTCTAAAAGCAATTCCCGGGATTTGTTTTAAATCAGAGTCGTTTTTTTATGGATAACAAAGAAGAGCCATGCTGTTTTACCCCACTC
>JAOZRF010000291.1 GCA_029940245.1 Desulfobacula sp. | reverse complement strand
CCTAAGTTATCCCGGTGATATTGTCCTATTTAATCTTAAATTTCTTTTTTTAATAAAAAATGGGGGATAAACCTGAGATCAATATTGTTGGGATTAACTGATCCATATTCCGCTTCAAGTTCATCGATCAAATCAGTTAAAACCTCTTTAAAGGCTTTTGGCAGTTCTGTTTCTCTCATATGGGCTGCTTCAGATGTCCACAGGATCAGATCATTTAATTGTATTTGTTTATTTTTTCCCGTATCGGATTTTGAAAACAGGGCGATAAAAAATTTTTTAAAAACTTTTGTGTCAATGGGTTCAAGGCTTGGTTCAAGCTTTAACCGGTCTTTTGCCCAAAGGGTAAGAATTAATGTCTTATAGGTTAAAATACCCTGTTCAAAGGAATTGATATCTACATCCAAAAGGCCCAGGAACTTATCCAGGGCCAGGATCTGTTCCAAGGTCCCGGCAGTCCGGGTAATATCTAAAACAGATTTAAAATTTCTGTATAATTTTCCGGCAGCATAATTATCATAATACAAAGGCCGGTCAAGGAGCAGACCGCCAATAACCCCTAAATAGTCTTCTCCAAGAAAACTTAAGGGCAGGTTGTTTTTGTCCATAAAGCTTTGCTTAAACCAGTTAAAAGCTTTTGTCCTAAGTTGGATGCCTGCCCTTGAACCGGTTCTGAAAATGTCTTCAAGGAAATATTCTTGGATCACCCCCTGGGCAAGTTCGGGTTTTTTATCTGCCTTCAGTATGACTTCAAGGCCAAGATTGATATAATCACAAGCCTTTATAATGGCTTTTTCAAGATCTTCTTTGCTTCTGAGTTTGATTTTGTCAGCAGAAATGATTTTATTGATCAACGCGGCAAGTTCGGATTCAAGATTAAGAATGAATTCAGGATCAAGCAATTTAAGGGATTTTACAAACAGATCATCCCCTTCAATAAACTGGGAGAAAAATTGTGGCGGCAATGGGATGTCCGGGTCAAAGGGCGCGGGATTGAAGCGGTTTTTTTCAGGCCGTTTGCGAAGAGAAGAAAGTTTAGTGGGCTGATAAATTCCCAGGGCTTCATGGGCAGGTAAAAAGCCTTTTTCTGCAAGCCGCAGGTTTTTAAGGCGGAACTGCTCTTCTTCGGTTTCAGCCGGCAGTATAGAGATGGTTTCAAGCAAAAGTCCGTGATAAACCGACAGATCCATCCGGGCTACTGCTTTGACCATTTTTTCGATGAGTTCAGATGCTTCATGCAGGTTTCCCGGGTCCGGCAGGTCCCCATCCATATCCCATGGGTTTTGTGGGAACCTGAAATAAAATTTATCATCAATGGTAATATAATCATCAAAATTTTCCGGGGGCAGTTCATCGTGTTCCCTGACAAAAATATCCATGTTTTTAAACAGGTAAAATTCAAAATAGTCAGGTTTTTCTTTGATAACCCATCGCAAAAGCCTTTGGGGGTCAGCCTGGAAAAGAAGATCAAATGTCTTTGTCATAAGGCCAAGATCAAGCCTGTCATTGTCCCAGGTTTCCACATCCAGAATGTATCCCCATTGTTCTGAGTTGGCCATGGACAGAACTGGAATGAAATCATAGGGACCTATTTTGTGCATGAGATAATACAGATCCTGGTCTGGAAAGGATTGCACAAGCGTTGCCGGTGCCGGTGCTTCAAGGATCATGTCAAGGGCTTTTTCAGATTCGCTGACAAGTATTTCATGGCGCTGGGCCCTGAGTTTCATTTCCCTTTTTTGAATATTGACAAGCCTATAATTTGTGTTCTCGTTCATGTTTTTGTCCTGTTATTTGTTGATGGCAAATATTAATATATTGATTTGTTTCAGAAAAATTTTTAAATTTTTGAAAAAATTGCAATGCAGTTTTAAACTGGCCAGTATTCATCAGGCAGACCCCCATACAGATGTTTAAATCTTTGTTTCCCGGCCAATGGGCAAGTCCTTTTTCAAGAAATAAAATAGCATTATTAAATAGTCTTTTTTTCTGCATCAGCATGGCAAGCCCTAAAAAGGCTCTTTTATCCGGGGCATAGGATAATGCTCTGTCATAAAGCATTTTTGATGTTTTGTCCTGATGTTTGACCCTTGTGTCAAAAGCATATTCGCCATGGGAAAAGGTCATGGCAAGCCTTGACAAAAACTCAGCATGGAAAGGGTATAATTCTTTTATATCCACGAGATTAATGTTTTGGGCAAAGGTATCGACCTTGTTATAAAATTCAGATCTTAACCTGTCCCCAAATGCTTTAACTTTTGTGAAATCAAGATTCGTATCCATTTCAAAAAAGGGCAGGTCTTCTATTTTTTGATGCCAGAGATCGTCAGTTAAAAGACCTTTATTGACTGCACTTTGATAAAGATATGTTCCCGGGAAAATGACCAGCAGATAAAATATGGCACTCAAAGGCTTGATAGTGTTTAAAAGATCAATGCTTTCCTGAATGGTCTGGTCGGTTTCGCCGGGGGAACCATATATGAAATAGGCCCGTGGCAGTATGCCATAGGATACGGTCAGGGCAAAGGCTTCTATGATTTTTTCCTGTTGAATGGGCTTGCCAAGGATTTTCCGGATTTTTTGTGATCCTGATTCAACACCAAAACTCAATTGTATGCATCCGGCCTTTCTCATGGCTAAAAGGATGTCCTCATCAATAAAGTCTGTCCTTGAAATGGCATTCCAGGTGATATCAAGTTTTTCTTTCATAAGAAGTTCGCAAAATTCAATCACCCGTTCTTTATCCATGGTAAAGGTGTCATCTGAAATATAAAAATGGGTGATTCCTTTTTTCACAAGGGTTTGAACTTCATCTGCAAACCACTTAGCAGAATGGAATCTTACAATTGAATTGCCCCAGAATTTCGGTGATCCGCAAAAGGAGCATTTGCCGGGACATCCCCTTGACATGGCCAGAAATTGATATGCAAAATATTTAGAGGGGTGAACAAGGCCGTCAAGATTTTTTATATAAGGTCTTGGAGATGTTTTGAAAAGATCATCTCCTTTTTTAAAAATCAGGCCTTTAATTTGTTCAAAAGTCTTATGTTGTTTTTTTCCAAGTTCTGTTACCAGTTCAAGAAAGGTGATCTCCCCTTCTCCTGGAATAATAAAATCAATATCAGGGCAGGCCCTCAAAAAATACTCAGAAAGAAAGGTGGGTGCAGGCCCGCCAAAAACAATGGTGGCATCGGGGAAAATTTTTCTTGCTGCCCTGGCACAATCCATGGCATTTAAACGGTTTGGATTGGTTACGGAGAATCCGATGATATCGGGATGCTCGTGTTTTAAGATTTTTTGAAACCGGGCAACAGGATTTTCTCTGTTATCTGCCAGGTTGATAATTTTAGTGGTATAACCGTTTTCAATCAAAAGAGAGCCGATATAGTACAGCCCTAAAGGAACCATACCGGCATCTTCCCCCTGCCTTGCATCAAGGCAGGGGGAATTTACAAGAAGGATTTTTTTTTGCTTTACCATGAACCAATGATAATATCATCAAGTTTTCTTTTCGGAACATGGTGGACCTTGTTTTCATCCCGCCAGTATTTTATATCCCCGTCTTGGCCCAGGTCATCGATCCGGATTTCTTCAACGGGTTTTCCCAGGGCCACTACAAGTTTGGGCTCAAGATGCTTTCCAATATTTAAATGTTCTTTTAAGGCTTTGATATTGATGGACCCGAACATGCAACCGCCAAGTCCCATGGTTCTGGCACCTAAAAGGATTGTCTGGGCTGCAATGCCATGGTCACAAAAAAAGTTATCGGAAATACGATGGTCTCCCAGGATAACAATATAGGCACAAGGCCTTTCTTTTTTTTCAGGGCCTTTCCAGTCTTTCAGATATGCTGCCCAGCCAAGACAGGAAAAAATGGCTTCATTTTTTTGTTCATCCCGGCAGATCACATATTTCAAGGGCTGCTTGTTAGCCCCTGATGCACCGTTCCTGGCAAGTTCAACCAGGTCTTTTAAGATTGATTCGTCGATTTTATGGGAGTTGTCAAATCTTCGGCAGGATCTGTTTTGTTTTACAAGGTCTTTAAAAGATGATGAATTCATGAGTCACTTCCTTTATATTCCACTTCTTGGAATTCCGGCATGTTAATATCAATCCAGGTTAGGATTTTATTCATTTCATCTGCAATTTGTTTTAATGCATGGCCCCGGTGACTGACCCTGCCCTTTTCTTCAATGGTCAGTTGGGCAAAGGTTTTATTTAATTTCGGATAAAAAAAGAGCGGGTCATATCCAAATCCGTTATCACCAATGGGTTTTTCAGTGATAACGCCTTTACACTCCCCTTCATAGGTGAGCGCTGCACCTGTGGGGACGGCAATGGAAATTACACT
>JAOZRF010000290.1 GCA_029940245.1 Desulfobacula sp. | reverse complement strand
TGCTAAATCTGGATTTTTTATGGGTGAATACACAGAGGGGGCTTTTGGCAGGCCTACAATCAAGGCTGATTCTGCCAGGGTTAAGTCACTTACTGATTTTCCAAAATAAGTTTGCGAAGCCGCTTCAACACCATAGGCACCAGAGCCAAAATAAATCAGATTTAAATATAATTCCAGTATTTCATTTTTAGTATACCGTCTTTCAATCTGGAGGGTTAAAAAGGCTTCTTTAATTTTTCTGTCAATGGATTTTTCAGAAGATAAAAACAATGTTTTGGCCAGTTGCTGAGTTAATGTGCTTGCGCCTTGTTTAAAGCTTCTTGCCTTTATATCATGAAGGATTGCCCTTAAAATGGCTTTTAAATTGATGCCGGAATGATTGTAGAAATTTTTATCTTCTATGGTTATCAATGCAGAGATTAGAGTTTGTGGGATTTTTTCAATGGAGATGGGAAATCTTTTTTCAATATAAAATTTGGCAAGAATTTTATGATCAGATGAAAAAACCGTTGTGACTGATGAGGGTTTAAATTGCTTAAGCGAGTTTATTTGCGGTAAATCATGGATAAGGCTGAAAAAAATCCCTGCCAGTATCCCGGAAAAAATTCCGCCAAAGGCGATGAATACTAAATACCAGTGTCTTTTAATCATCATGGGGTCTAAAAATACTCGATCGTGTTTAGACGGTTTTGATCTTTGATCCGTTTATGAAGGCGCTCTGTCATATTTTGCGGACAATATCATTGGGAAGGCATTGAGCCTTAAACAATAGTATGGCAATGGTGTTTGGCTGGGCGTTATCAATGGAATGATGCTCCATATCATATAATTCAAGAATGTTTGCTTTTTGTGGGGGCCCTTTTGATGACAGGATTTCGATTGCATCACCCCGGCTGAGTTTGTTCCGAATACCGACCCTGTAATGGTTGTCTTCTGTACTCCCCATTATTTTTCCAATAAAACTGTGGATTTTCCCCTGGTGAATATTATCGTAATTGAGTTGCGGTTCATCGGTTTGATTAAAATAAAATCCTGTACAATATTCCCTGTGAAAAATTTGGTAAAGCTCAGCCAGCCAGGCTGGATTTGTTTTGTATGTATCTGGGTCGTCAACATAGGCATCAATCGCATTTCGATAAGTTTTAACCACAGAAGCAAGATAGTTAATGCCCTTCATTCGTCCTTCTATTTTTAATGATGTAATGCTGGCATCAATAAGTTCAGGAATATGCTCGATCATGCTTAAGTCTTTAGAGTTAAAAATATAGGAACCCCTGTCATCTTCCATGAGTGAATGATATTCATTGGGTCGAAGTTCTTCCACTACTGAATATTTCCATCGGCAAGGCTGGCTGCAAAGGCCTCTATTACCGTCTCTCCCGCTTAAAAAACTACTGAGCAGGCATCGTCCGGAATAGGAGACACACATGGCACCGTGAATAAAGGTTTCTGTTTCCATTTTTGTACTTTTAGTAATTTCTTTTATTTCTTCCAGGGATAATTCCCTTGCAAGGTTAACCCTTTTTACCCCGATACCCTGCCAGAATCTTACAGCATTCAGGTTGGTTGTATTGGCCTGGGTGCTTAAATGGATGTCAATATCTGGAACGATTTTTTTTGCCAGCATAATTATACCGGGGTCAGAGACAATAATTGCATCCGGTTTGATTTGAGATGTTTTGTTTAAAAATTTTTCAAGTTCTTTTTGTTCATGATTTCTTGCGTAAATATTGCAGGCAAGGTAGACTTTGACCTTATGAAGGTGGGCAAAAGTAACCGCATCAACCATTTCGGCATCTGTAAAGTTGCCGGAAAAATTTCTCAGGCTGAAGTCCTTACCGGCAAGATAAACCGCGTCTGCACCATAATGGATGGCAATTTCAAGTTTCTCAAAATTTCCTGCAGGTGCCAGAAGCTCTGGTTTAAAGGGCTGTTTTTTCATAGGGCCTGTATATTTGTGGTGCCCCCGGCAGGAATCGAACCTGCGCTCAAGGATTAGGAATCCTATGCTCTATCCACTGAGCTACGGGGGCGTGATTTATTCAATGATTAATTTTTGGCCTGGAAATATTTTACTTTTTTTATTCAAATGATTCAAGGCTAGGAGTCGATTTAAACTCATATTATATTTTTTTGCAATTATAAAAGGGCTGTCGCCTGATCGAACTTTGTATGTAGATGTCCCTTGCTTAGCAATTTTCAATTGTTTTTCAGATGTGATACTAAGGCATTGGCCAATGCTTAAAGCCGTTGAAGATAATTTGTTTGTGGCCATGATATTTTTTGTTGTAGTATCAAATTTTCTTGCAATATTCCAAAGGTTATCACCACTCTTAACTATATAGGTAAGAGTCTGTCCATGCTTACCTGGCTGAGATACGTTCGCATGACTATTTGCAGCATTCCTTCTGCTGGGTATTTTTAATACCTTGCCGGCAATGATTCTGTGGGATTTATGAATATGGTTGGCAGTCGATATGGCCCGGATGGATGTTTTATATCTTTTAGCAAGTCCGGATAGGGTATCGCCTCGTTTTACACGGTGGTACACAACCATTGGTGGTGGAGAATGAAAGATTTTGATTTTATCGATGGTTGAAAGGAAGATCTGGGATTTATCCTCAGGGATTTTTAACTGGTAAGGTTCAGACGGCAGAAGTCCATATCTGAGTTCTGGATTTAAGTCTTTTAATACAGATTCTTTTACGCCTATTTTTTTTGCAATATCTTTGAGACGAATCTGTTTTTTAATTTCATATGTTTTAAAGGCAATGGGCAATAAGGGAACCCCTGTTTTGATATTATATTTATCCAGATTGTTCATGATATGAAGCGTTGCCAAAAATCTGGGGACATATCGTGCGGTTTCCCTAGGCAGATTCTGGTAAAGGTCCCAGAAGTTATCAAGATAGTTGATACTTTGGTTTCGGATGGTTCTTAATACTCTACCCTCACCGCAATTATATGCAGCAAGGGCTGTTGTCCAGTCTCCGAAAAGATTGTGAAGCTCTTTTAGATAATTGATAGCAGCAATGGTTGATTTTTGAGGATCAAGACGTTCATCAATATAGTAGTTGCGGGTCAACCCGAATTTGTACCCGGTAGAAGGGATAAACTGCCATAAACCCAGAGCCCTGGCAGAAGATAACGCCCTGATTTTAAATCCACTTTCAATTAATGGAAGCCAGGAGATCTCTTCGGGAAGACCTGCTTTTTTTAATTCAGAAAGAATAAAGGGCCTGAACATTTCGGATCGTTCAAGGGATTGTGTAAAGAATTTACGTTCAGGTCCGGTCAGTCTTTTTATTTCATCTTGTACATGCTTATTAAGTGTAATAGGGATTTCATTGTGTTGTCCATTTACCACTATCTGGCGGGATGCATAAATTTCAAGGATTCTTTTTGATATCAGGTACCGGATATCTTCTTTTTGCTGATTGAGCTCAGAAAAAATTTCCGTATCAATCTCAAGAATATTAGAATAAGCCGAGTCAAGACTGGTAAGCGCTTCCTCGATATTTCCTTTTTCCCACATCTGCTGGGCGTAGTCACAAAGTTCCAGTGCCTGGTCGATTTTCTCCTGGCCCGTAAGTTCGAGGACTTGACCTTGTTTATCAGATTCTTTCTCAATACCATCTGCTAATAATCTTTTTTTGTCAGGAGGCGGTAAAACAGGCTCTGAAATGGTGCCGGCCTCTTTTGTGTTATTGGCTTTTTTCAGGGTGATATCCCTCTTGTTTTTGTTGTCAGAAGTCGTGAGAACAGAAAGATCGACAGGTTTTTGCGTTTCCAGGGAAGGTGTTTGGGCCTTATTGTAGGAATTGGCGCTGGTGTTGTTATAAACTTGTTGACAACCTGCTGTGACCAAGAGAATCATTAAGTATAAAACAAGTTTGAGTTTAAACATTTTTTTCCTTGATAGTTATGTTAACATTTTTTGATGGATTAATTATAAAATATGGAAAAACTTGTCAAGATATATGTCTTTTAATTTTGGATTGCTGGTTTTTTTGTTTTGTACTCGTTAAAAAGTTCTTGTATTTTTTATTTTATTTTTGTAATGTAAAAAGTTCTTTGATTTTAGTATTCTGGTTCTACACAGATTATTCAAAGTAGGTATGTACTTGGGATATCGTTTGGATTGAATTCAAATAACAAAGAAAGTAAATTCAGGATGAAAAATTAATATTTGAAGCCTTGTGCTAAAAATATTTTAAATTTAGAGTTGATTCTCTTGTTTTGTTCTGATATTATTTTTCGGTCTTTTTGTCGCTACAAAATGTTGCGGCCTAAGATGAGCCGATATAGCTCAGTTGGTAGAGCATCTCACTTGTAATGAGAATGTCCTCCGT
>JAOZRF010000289.1 GCA_029940245.1 Desulfobacula sp. | reverse complement strand
AATTTTTGCCAAACTTGCATCTAAATTTGGTTTTCCCGTGCCGGATGATTTAAAATTGAGAGATCTGAACACCATTGGCAAGTTAGGGGCCTATATTGAGTCCCGGGCAGACAGGCCTGTTGAAACTGCAAATTTGTCAGATATAAAAAAATCGGTTCCTGTGGCCCAAGTTTTACAGGTAAAACAGGAAGATGTGGCAGCCATGGTCAAAGAGGTTATTGCCGCTCAGACCGGATACACGGCTGACATGCTGGAACCGGACCTGGATCTGGAAGCAGACCTTGGGGTGGATACGGTCAAGCAGGTCGAAATTTTTGCCAAACTTGCATCTAAATTTGGTTTTCCCGTGCCGGATGATTTAAAACTGAGGAATCTGAACACCATTGCTAAATTATCCGACTATATTGCTGTCCAGGCAGAAACAGTGCACACAGCCCGGGCAGAATCTGCAATAGCCATAAAAAGTGATGAAAAAAGCCAGACCCCAGGAACTATTGTTCCTTTAATCGTCCCTTTAAATGATACAGATTTGTTTCCTGATCCTGGATCCCCGATCAAACGCTTGATCGTAAGGGTTAAGGAAGCTGAAATCCCCAGGCTTTCCAAAATGGATTTACAAGGCCAAAAGATCATTGTCTCCCTTGACAGCCATGGGTTTGCCAAGGCCGTTATCAAGAAAATAAAAGAAAAAAAGGGACAGGTCATCACCATTGGCGGCAAAGGGGCCGATTTCAAGTTTGATTTGGCGGATGTCAAAGCCACGGAAAAAAGAGTGGAAGAGTTTAAAAAAGAGTATCCTGATATAACCGGATTTATACACCTGGCACCACTTGATTTTTATTTTGACAGGAAAAACCAGGAGACTCAGGAAGATCAGTCCCTTAACACCACAATCAAATCTTTTTTTGTCATGATCAAAGCTCTGTTTGAAACCCTTGATCAAAAACAAGCTCTTATCGGCACCCTGACATTTGATTCCGTTGTATTTCCCTATATGGAAGAGTGCGGTGATATTCATCCCATGTTTGCAGGTCTTTCAGGGCTTATGAAAACAGCTAACAAAGAGCTGCCTGATACCCGGGTAAAGGTGATTGACTTTTCATATAAACAGCCTGAAAAAAATATCGACGGGATTACAGACCTTTTCTTAAATGAGCTTCTGTCCGAGGATACAAGGGTAGAGGTGGGATATCGGAATGACAAACGGTATGTTCCGGCCATGGAACAGTCCATAGCTGATAAAACTCAAAAGATCGTATCAGATAAGGATACCCTGCTTGTGACAGGGGGAGCCGGCGGTATTACCTATGAAATTATTAAGCAGATGGTAAAAACCTATAGAACGAACCTGATTATTCTGGATATCAATGATATTTACAGTACAGATCCAAAATATCTGGATAAAAAATCCACGGATGCAGAGATCATGGCAAAGCTTAGAGATGATATGCCGGGAGTAAAGCCTGTTGAAATCAAACGGGCCCTTGACCGCTTGATGCGGGTGCGGCAATCTGTTGAAAATATTGAGTACCTGAAGTCTCTGGGTGTCAGTGTTGAATACAATTGTGTTGATGTGACTGATGCAAAAGCAGTAAAGGCTGTCTGTGATAAGTATGACGGAATCGATGGTCTTTTCCATACAGCCGGCATGGAAATGAGCCAGTTTATCCCTAAAAAGGAACTCTGGTCCTTTGAACTAGTGGTGGATGTCAAAGTTAAAGGGATACAGAATCTTTTACAGGCATTTAAAGACAGGGAGTATAAATATTTCTTTACTTTTTCATCTGTAACGGCCCGTTTTGGAAACCAGGGCCAGGTGGATTATACTGCAGCAAATGATTTTCTCGGAAAAACCCTTTTCCAGCAGAAACAGATTCATCCTGAAAGAACCTATAAGGTCTATGCCTGGACAGCCTGGGGCGGAACGGGCATGGCAACCAATCCCACCGTGAAAAAAGTGCTTGAAGACAGAGGCATCCAGTTCCTTCCAATGGAACAGGGGGTCAAGTTCTTTATGGCAGACCTTCTGGACAGGACGGAATCTGAAATGGTATTTTCCGGTCTTGATTATTCCTTTGACACGGACGGTCTCTTAGGAGACCCCGGGGATGAAAAATTCCCGTTTCTGGACACCCCCGTGGAAAAAATCAGTACAGGGGTGACCTATTCAAGGGTGCTGGATATGGAAAGGGATCTGTTTCTCCATGACCATACCATGGAAGATGTACCCCTTTTCCTTGGTGCCACAGGCATTGAAACTATGGCTGAAGTGGCAAAATCCTTATCCAAAGATAAAGCCCATTTTGTTGAATTGACCGATTTTCATATCCCATACGGGATCAAGCTGTTAAAAAAACGTCCCAAGGAGCTTTTGATTTCAGGAAATAATGCAGGAGCAGATCTGTTTGACTGCAGGATAACCTCGGTATTCAAAAATCCTGAAGGAATTGTCATGGGGGATGCCAAGCTTCACTATGAAGGCAGATACAGGTTTGCAGAAAAACCTTTAAAGGCAAAAAAGATCAAACTGCCGGAATTCCATCCCGTATCCTGGCAAGGTGATCTTGAAAATCTTGTGTATAATCCCAAGCGCCTGTTCATGTTTGGTCTTTTTAACACCATCACGGATATTAACTCCTTTGACGGCAAAACCTTGATCACAACCATGGAAGACAAAAGCACAAAAGAGTTTTTCAAAGGAGTAACAGATCCCAATTTTGTGGCAGCTCCCATCCTGGTTGATGCCATGTTCCAGACGGGCGGCCTACTTGAGTTCTTTACCTCCTCAAGAACAGTTCTGCCCTATAAAATAAAGTCCTTGAAATTTTACAGGGACCTTGAAAAAAACAGGGAGTATTTTTGCATCACCCGGAAAATGGCCTCAGGAGAAGAAACCAACACATATGATCTGAAACTTGTAGATAAACAGGGAAATGTTTTTATCGAGGTGGATGGTTTTGAAATGGTAAAACTCAACCAGCTTGATCCGGAAGACAGAATAATTGACCGGGTTGAGTTTAGTTTTCCAGGAAATCATCCAGAAAGGTTTCATCCCGTTTAAGGATCAGAACAATCCGCTTTCGCTAACGCTTGAGGGTGCGATATCGTGCCTTACCAGGCTTGTTTTCAACAATATTTAATTTACTTGATATAAATCAAGGATTAGCCTTTTTTTTTCTAATATACTTATTTTAACATTAGAGAATTGTTGTATTAAAAAAAGGAAAAATCATATGAAAGTCATTAAACTTAACGAAACAAATGAATTTAAACCGGGGGCTATGAAACGATTCTTTTTGGTCGAAAAATCTGAGTTCTTTAAAATCATCAATTTTAACCTTGATGCCGGGGTGACTTTTCCAGTCCATTCCCATGATTTAGATGGTGAATTGTCCATTCAGGTAATTGAGGGTAATGGCTGGTTTCTGGGAAAAAATGACACTAAAATTCCAACAGAGGCAGGAGATATTCTGGTTTCAGAAATCAGAGAACCTCACGGCGTTATGGCTGAAACAAAAATGCGGATACTAGTTACAATCGCCCCGCCCATTTGATGAAGCGTACCAAATATAATAAAACAGATACCAGGAGGAAATGTTTCTATGGATAAAGAAAAGCTTGGAAAGATACAAAAAAGAATGGCTGAACTTAATGTATTGATTGCAAAAACGAAAAAGCGGCTGCCTGCCCATTCGACCAAACCGCCTGTCATGATGGATTTATTAGAGTATGAGGATGAATATGATCTGTTGCTCAAAGAATTAAATAAATTTAAAACAGGTGAATAATGACAGATGAGATAGCGCAAGATAACCAAAATCTCGATAAATATTTATCACAAATACGTGCGCGCCAATATTGAAAATACCTTCTCAAAAAGGTTAGAAAAATTTAAGAAGAAATGCAAAGAAATGTGCGGCATGCCTCTAAACAATGCCTCATATGATTTAAATATTCGATTTAAGACCCTTCCAAAAATCCCTGTCATCTTGCAGTTTAATGATGCTGATGAAATTTTTCCTGCAAAATCGATGTTTTTTTTTCATGATGATGCTGTCCAGTATCTGGATCTTAAATCCCTTGCAGGAATCACAACTTACCTGACAGGTTTATTGATAAGTTGATCATATTAACTTGTATTGTTCCCTAAGATTTTCAGAAAGCGTTTGCGTTAACAGGAATGCCTTTTCAACGGTTTTTTCTTTATCCTGGTTGACCAGGCAGCAGGTGGCAGGAGATATCAGGCTTTGGTTCAAAATCTGATCCAATGGGATACCTTTTTGGGTTAATGCCTTCCAGATAGTCTTCAACTTAAAGGCAAGCAGCTCAAGGTTTTCTTTTTCAAAGGTTTCAATACA
>JAOZRF010000288.1 GCA_029940245.1 Desulfobacula sp. | reverse complement strand
ATGGTTTGATTTAGTTCTGACCCTGACTTTCACAATCAGGTTTACTATTTAGTGTCCGATCGAAAAGCCAGAAATATAGTTTTTCAATTTTGCCATTGTCGATGGCAACCCCTTTGAAAATTCAACAATCCTGGGAAAAATTGTTGATGCTCTATTTATGGATGGCCGATTGGTTATTAATAATTGTGGACTGGAAATTTAAAAAATAATTTTAAACAAGAAAGATAGATATTTTAATCGGGAGATTTTTTTCATGATGCGTAGACTTAATGCCTTTATTATCCTTTTATTTATTCTTTTTTGTTTCACAGCTGTTCTGGCCGAGGAGACCAAAACTGAAGTTCTGGCTTTAAAGCAGGGACAAACGGAAGAACAGCATGAAAAGGTTGAGAGCAAGGCGGAAACCTCTTTGAAAATGCTCCATTCACTTATTGAATTGGAAAAAAATCTGAGCCAGAGAATCAAGGAAAAGAATAAAATCCTGGGAAAAAGCAGTTCTGATGCTGAAAAGGAATTATTAAAAATTGAACTGGAAAAACTTGACAAGCAGCTCAACGATGCTGCAGTTGACTTTGAGCGGATTGCTACGGGTATTGATACAGGTCTTTTTGCTGAAAAAAAAGCCGAAGAATTTGACTGGAAAGATGAACTGATTGGATTGATTAAACCCGGGATACAGGAAATAAAAAGGCTTACGGTCAGGGCAAGATACAAAACAAAATTAAAAGATGAACTCTCCTACTACCAAACTCTTTTACCTGTTGCCGGTCAGGCAATCCAAAATATTGACGAGCTGATTTCCCAGACAAAGGATAAAGATCTGAAAAAAGATTTGAAAAAGCTTTTACCTGAATGGAAAAGTATTGAAAAACAAATTCTGAATAAAGCGGAAATGGCCGGCATGCGTCTGGCTAAAATGGATAGCGAGGAAAAATCCATAATTGAAACATCCCAGAACTCTATAAAAAATTTTTTCCGCACACGGGGCCTGTTTCTTTTTATCGCTTTTATAGCCTGTCTTGGAGTCCTGTTTTTTTTGCGGTTATTTTCAAGGTTTATGGTCAGGTTAATTCCTGGATATAATTCAAAATACAGGCCTTTTCACGCAAGGTTGCTGAGTCTTCTTTCCAGGATATTTGCCTTTGTAATGGTTTTTTTAGTTATTATTTTTGTTTTTTATATGGAGGAAGACTGGGTATTGCTCAGCTTAACCATTATTTTCATCATGGGACTGGGTTGGGCTGCCAAACATACTCTGCCTCAGTTCTGGCACCAGAGCCGGCTTATGTTGAATATCGGTGCAGTCAGGGAAGGGGAGCGTATGATTTATAATGGTGTGCCCTGGCTTGTAAAAAATATCAATCTATTCAGCGAGCTTGAAAATCCGTCCCTGGAAGTGAAACTGCGGTTACCCATTGAAGCGCTTCTTGGAAAAACATCCCGGCCTTTTAATAAACACGAGCCCTGGTTCCCCTGCAAACGAAATGACTGGGTCATTCTTGCCGACGGCACCAGAGGTATTGTCACAAGTCTTTCCCATGAGATGGTTGAATTGGTTCAGCGCGGCGGTTCGCGTAAGATTTATCAGACATCTGATTTTCTGGCTCAGTCGCCGTTGAATATCTCTGTAAATTTCAGGCTTAAAATTCCTTTTGGCATCAGTTATAATCTTCAGAAAGATTCCACGGGAAGTGTATTGGAAATTTTAAAAACACATATCAAAGAGCAAATCGAAAAAGAAGGGTACAAACAAAATTTGCTTAATCTTAATGTGGAATTTGCCCAGGCAGGCGCTTCGTCACTTGATATTGTTGTGATTGCTGATTTTAAAGGCGATCTTGCATCTTTATATCAACGATTATCCCGGGCTATTCAAAGATGGTGTGTGGATGCCTGTACCTTGAACAACTGGGAAATTCCGTTTCCCCAGCTTACTATTCACAAATAAAGGTATGGCTTAAATGGCAATGGAATTGGCAAAAAGGGAAATATTACCACATTCAAATCAGTTTAAACAATTTTGGAAAGAAAAAGGTCCGTTTAAATATGCTTTGACCAGCAGCCAGTTTCCTCCTGTACTGCTGGAACCTGAAGAGTGGATTTTTTCAGATGATATCCAGGTGATTTTAAAAGAGTTGATGCAGTTTGATAAACTCAAAATGAAGGTTGTCAAAGCCCAGTTTAATCCGGGAAATAAAAGCATATTCCGTCCTGATACCTTAAGTTCATGGAAGATTAATAATTTCCCTGAAGAATGGGATGCATTTATTTGTGATATTTTTTTTCCAGGAGGACATTTGACCCGGGCTGTGCTTGACAGAATCAAGATGCCTGAAGGAAAAATAGAAGCCAAAATAGAAGCCAAAATGGTTGAGACAGCTTTTTTTCAATGCCTGGAAAATAGTATGGATCAGCTTGGATATCAGCTTTTAAAACCCCGGGGCGCATCAAAATATGCGGCTATTACAACATATCTTTTAGAATGGGAAGAAGATGAACAGGATGCAGGTCTTTTGTAGACGTTAAACTTTGCCCTCAACAATGAGAGTTGCCATCATCTTTTTATAATTGATCCCGGCTTTCCGGAACCCTTTTGTTCCATATTTCATATTTGCTTCCAGAACATAGAACCGGTTCTGGTGCTCAATAATATCAATGCCCACATCATCCCATCCGCATTTAAAAGCTGTCATTTGTGCAAGCTTTAGGGCTTTTTGAGGCAAAGGATTGAAGCTGATGGTGCCGCCCTGGGAAGTATTGGTTTTAAAATTGTCTCCGGCTGCAATCCGCCAATATGCGAGTCTGATTTTTTTGCCGATAATAATAACCCGCATATCCCGGTTAATGGGAAAATATTCCTGGATATAGGCAGGACCTTTTTGGGTTAAATACAGGAAAAGATCTTTAGTGTTTTGAATCAGGTACACATCATTGCCTTTTGACGATCCTCTGGCTTTTTTGCCAATAAAAGGGAAGGCAAAAAAGAAAAGGATGTTTTGTTTTTGTTTTTTGCCATAAAAAATTTTTGTTTCAGGGTGGGGAATACCAAACATATTAAAGGCAGCAGTCTGTTTTATCTTGTCTTGAGCAAATTTATACGTATGAAAACTGGGAAAGGTTTTTTTCCCCATGGCGTTAAACAGGTCTGCATAAAATGCCGTAGGATAATAGATTTTTTTTGAGTTCAGGATAAGATTTTTTTCCTGGTCGGAATAATCCTGAAAATTGGGTTTAAACCCCAGAGTTTGAATTGATTGGTATTGTTTTAACCTGGCTCCCAGGGCAATGGGGCGGCTGTTCAAGTTTAATTCCATCCTGTATTGAAAAGGTCGATCAATAAATCAGGATTCTTGGTTGAATTTTTCATGGTCTTTATTTGTATCCTTTTGGATTTTTTTTCTGCCAGTTCCATGTATCCTTGCACATATCAATAAGAGTTTTATCTGCTTTCCATCCAAGCTCTTTTTTTGCTTTGGCAGGATCGGCCCAGCAGGCAGCGATATCACCGGGTCTTCGTTCGACAATTTTATAAGGGATTTTTTTATTGCTTGCCGCTTCAAATCCTTTGATCATTTCAAGGACTGAATAGCCGGAACCTGTTCCAAGATTGTATATCAGAAGGCCTGGCCGGGTGAAGAGTTTTGCCAGGGTTTTAATGTGACCCAATGCCAGGTCTACCACATGAATATAATCTCTGACCCCGGTTCCGTCCGGGGTATCATAATCATTTCCAAATACGCTGAGCCAGGGTAAAAATCCCTGGGCTACCTGTGAAATATAAGGCACAAGATTGTTTGGTATACCACAAGGGTCTTCCCCGATTTCACCGCTTTTGTGAGCACCCACGGGGTTGAAATATCTTAACAAGGCAATATTCCAGTTTTTATCAGAGCGGTAAATATCCTGCAGGATTTCTTCTATCATCAACTTTGTCCTGCCATAGGGATTGGTTGCTGAAAGGGGAAAATCTTCTTTTATGGGAAGGGATGCAGGATCTCCATAAACGGTTGCAGACGAAGAAAAAACAATATTTTTTGCATTAAAATCATTCATGACGGCAAGAAGGTTTAGGGTTCCGGTAATATTGTTATGAAAGTATTTTAATGGAATTAATACAGATTCTCCCACAGCTTTTAAGCCTGCAAAATGGATGACGGCATCAATTTTATGTTCGGAAAATACGTAACTGATCTGTTTTTTATTCAAAAGATCTGCGTTGTAAAACGCAAGGGGTTTCCCAGTAATGGTTTTTACCCGGTTTAAAGATTCTTCAGAACTATTGGAAAGATTATCCAGGACAATCACTTCATAATTTTCATTTAAAAGCTCAACACAGGTATGGCTTCCAATATATCCGGCACCACCGG
>JAOZRF010000287.1 GCA_029940245.1 Desulfobacula sp. | reverse complement strand
ATTGGTCACAGGCTCCGGCAAAAAGACCGGGATTGGTTATGCGATTTCAAAAAAACTTGCTTCTGAAGGCTGTGACATCATCATTGCAGACTATGGGAGTGAAAAAGGACTGCAAGCCGATGTGAAAACCGGTTCCATGAATGAAATGATGGTGATCGGAGAGGAACTGCACAATGCTTATGGAGTGGAGACCCTTGTAGTTAATGTGGATGTGACCCATATGGACACCATTCAGGATATGGTGTCTGTCATCCGGAAAAAATTTGATGGTGTGGATATTTTATGTAATAACGCCGGTGCCACATTTGGTGTGCCAAATGGTATCCATACCTACGATGAAACCGCGTGGATAAAAACCATTGATGTAAATCTCCATGGGGTTTTCAGGGTATCCAGGGCCATTGTCCCCATGATGCAGAAAAAGGGTGGAAAAATTATCAATATTGCATCCAGAGCAGGTAAGGTTCCGGCACTTTTTAACGGGGCATATTCAGTGTCCAAGGCAGGCGTGATCATGCTGACCAGGGTGATGGCCAAAGAACTTGCCGGATTGAATATCCGGGTGAATGCCATCTGTCCCGGACAGATTATGACAGACCTTGAAAAATGGCGGTTTGGACTGGAGGCCCGGTTTTTCAACACCACGGTTGAGGAGCAGGAACAAAAAATGTGTGAGACGATTCCCATGGGCCGGATCGGATCACCCCATGAGGTTGCCGATATGGTCTTGTTCCTGGCATCAGATGCATCCGCTTACGTCACAGGACAGGCATTGAACGTTTGCGGGGGACAGTTGATGGAACTGTAAACTTAAAACCGTAATCATTTTACACATTTTTAAATGAAAGGGATACCATAAATGACAGAAACAATAACCGGCGGGCAACTTGTTGCCCAGGCATTGATTGAAAAAAAAGTGGACACTATTTTTTCATTGTGCGGTGGACATATTACACCTATTTATCAATATCTTGAAGGATCTGAGGTTAAAATTTTCGATACCCGCCACGAGCAGTCAGCCCTGTTTATGGCAGAAGCCTTTGGCAAACTGACGCGCAAGCCCGGGGTCGCCATGGTAACGGCAGGTCCGGGTTTTACCAATGCCTTAACAGGTGTTGCCAGCGCCCATTTTTCAAATACCCCCCTTGTATTAATCGCGGGTTGTGTGGGGCTTGATAATAAGGAAAAACTGGACCTCCAGGATATGCCCCAGGAAGCTGTGATTAAACCCATGGTGAAAAAAACACTGGTCTGTCAGAAAACAGAACGCATCAATGAATATGTTGATCTTGCCTTCAGGATTGCCCAGAGCGGCAGGCCAGGGCCGGTTTATCTTGAGTTTCCTATTGATGTATTAAATACTCCCGTTCAAAAAAGTGCAGTAAAGTATACCAGTACAAGCGTAGTATCAAGTCCTTCTGATCCTGCTAAAGCCGCAGAATTAATTGAGATGATTCAAAACGCCGGAATGCCTGTGGTAATAGCAGGTACAGGTGCATGGCAGTCACATGCCGAATCCGAGTTAAAAGATTTTATTGAAAAAACAGGCATGCCTTTGTTTACATCCCTGTCCGGCAGGGGGGTGGTTTCTGATGAGCATCCTTTGTGTTTTGAAGGGGCAATTGCCATCCGTCCGGGCTGTGGGTTTGCCGCTTATATTGAGACTGATTTGATTATTATTCTTGGCTCCCGCATCTGTCTTTATTATCTTTTTGGAGATATCTTCAATCCTGCAGCCAGGATTGCCCAGGTGGATATTGAACCTGAGGAAATCGGCCGGAACAGAACGATCGATCTGCCCGTTGTCAGTGATGTAAAAGGATTTCTGAATGCGTGTAATCAACTGCTGGATGATAAACTTTCAGATGAATTAAAATCAAATTTTGCCCCCTGGATTGAAAAGCTCACCATTGCCCATAAAGAGAGCAAAGAGGTGACGCAAAAAGACTGGCAGTCTGAAAATATTCCCATCCATCCCTTGCGTCTTGCCGGTGAAATTAATGAATTCATGAGTCAGGAAACTGATATTGTTGTGGCAGATGGCGGAGATACCACCACATGGATGGGAATGACCCGAACCATGACCCATCCGGGAACATACCTGGATTATGGTATTTATGGTTCTCTGGCAGTAGGCTTGCCTTATGCAAATGCAGCCAGGCTGTTGAACCCTGACAGCCGGGTCTGTCTCATCACAGGAGACGGGTCTGTGGGATTTAATTTTATGGAATTTGAAACGGCCATCCGAAAAAATCTGGCCATTGTGGTGGTCATCTCCAATGATCTTGGCTGGGGCATGATCCGCCACAGCCAGGAGCTTCGCATAGGTCATGCCATTGAAAACGGAACCTTTATCGGGAGAGTGGATTATCATAAAATGGTGGAAGCCATTGGCGGCAGGGGATTTTTTGTTGAAGATCCCAAAGATATCAAGCCGGCTCTGGAAGCGGCATTTGCCTCAAAAAAGGTTTGCTGCATCAATGTGATGACCGATCCTACTACGGTCAGCCCCGGCAGCATGATGCTGGCAAATATCGGTGCTTATAAGGCATAAATTTTTAATCAAAGGGGATGTGATGGATACAATAATGATTGATCAGGTTCGGCTGAATTTTAATCCCACGGGCATTGCCATTATCAATGCCGCCATAGGGTTGATGATGCTGGGGGTTGCGCTGGAGCTGAAATTTGATGATTTCAAACGAATTGTTATGAGCCCCAAAGCACCCTCAATCGGTCTTATGGCCCAATTTGTACTTTTGCCTGCCCTTACATTTGTTCTGGTTTCCATCATCCGGCCCCATCCCTCCATTGCCCTTGGGATGATGCTGGTGGCAGCCTGCCCGGGCGGAAATCTATCCAATATCATTACCTATCTGGCCAATGGGAATAGTGCAGTTTCCATCAGCATGACAGCGGTCTCAACCATTGCTGCCATTGTCATGACCCCGTTTAATATCTCTTTTTGGGGCAGTTTGAATCCTGCTACTGCAAGTATTTTAAAACAGGTCAGCCTGAATCCCATGGATGTGTTTGTCACTGTTTTTTTTATTTTAGGGATTCCACTTATCGCTGGTATGTTAGTGGGTCATTATCTGCCCAATGTCGCTCAAAAGGTGAAAAAACCCTTTAAAATATTTTCCCTGATATTTTTCATTATCATTGTCTGTGGAGCACTGGCAGCAAACTTTCAGTATTTTATAAAATATATTGGGATTGTTATGGTGGCGGTCCTCATACACAATGCCCTTGCATTAAATATTGGTTACTGGTCAGGCAAGGTGTTTAAACTTAATGAAAAAGATTGCCGGGCAGTCTGCATTGAGGTGGGAATCCAGAATTCAGCACTGGGGCTTGTACTGGTGTTCGGTTTTTTTGACGGGCTTGGCGGCATGGCCATTCTTGTGGCCTGGTGGGGAATCTGGCATATCATTGCAGGGCTTGTGACAGCGTTTATTTTTAACCTTAAAAAATTACCGGAAAATGAATTACACCAGGTATCCTGAAAAGTGAACCCATATTGTTTGAAACATAAAGTTGCCCTTGTCACAGGCGGTGCATCTGGAATCGGTCTTGCCTTTTGTTGGGAACTGGCAAGGCAGGGGGCCATGATTGCCATGCTGGATATGGATGAAAAAGGGCTTGAAATGCAGCAGCAGATTTTTTCAGATCAAGGATATAAAATTCTTGTCGTTGTCTGTAATGTTATAAAAGAAGCCGACTGCAACGCTGCCATTAATCAGGTCTTGAACGAATTTGGTAAGATTGACATCTTGTTTAATAATGCCGGTATCACCCAGAGAGGCCTGTTTGAAAAGACAGATATTGCTGTATTTAAAAAGGTGATGGATGTCAATTTTTTTGGGTCTTTGTATTGCACTAAAGCTGCGCTTCCAAGCCTTATCCAGACAAAAGGGATCATCATCGTAAATGAGTCCATTGCCGGTGTGGCCCCATTATTGGGGAGAACAGGGTATAGTGCCAGTAAACACGCGCTGCACGGTCTGTTTACCTCTTTGAGATGCGAATTACGGCACAAGGGTGTTCACGTGATGATTGTCTGCCCCGGCTTTATCCGGACAAATTTACAGACAAGAGCCCTTGGCAGCGATGGTAAAATTGCCGGCCATGCCCAGACCATGGTAGGCAAGGCAGATACCCCTGAAAATGCAGCCGGACAGATTGTAAAAGGGATCATACAGAAAAAACCCCTTCTTGTTCTCACATGGATTGGAAAGCTGGGCTATCTTGTCTCCCGATTGTTCCCTTTATTGTATGAACACATCATGACCCGACAATTTAAAAAAGAATTATAAAAATAAGGATATTATTTAATCTATGAAAGTTGGAATTATCGGCCTGCCCCAGACAGG
>JAOZRF010000286.1 GCA_029940245.1 Desulfobacula sp. | reverse complement strand
CGGCGGCGGTGTTGTGATTGGCGGTGCGATCAAGGACTCAATGGTTTTGGCTGAACGTCTGGATGCCCCCGTATGCTGCGGCTACCAGCATAATGACGCTTTTCCGGGCAGCCACCCGCTGTTTGCAGGACCTCTTGGTTACAATGGGTCAAAAGCCGGTATGGAGTTGATTTCAAAGGCTGACGTTGTGCTGGCTCTGGGCACGAGGCTGAACCCTTTTTCAACCCTGCCGGGTTACGGCATTAATTATTGGCCAGAGGATGCTGCTGTTATTCAGGTGGATATCAACGCGAATCGCATCGGCCTGACCAAAAAAATAACCGTGGGCATTGTTGGCGATGTCAAAAAAGTTGCTAACGGCATTCTTGCTCAATTGTCAACCACTGCCGGTGATGCTGACCGTGAAGCCCGCAGGACAACCATTGTAAAAATCAAAGCAGACTGGGACAAACAACTGGCTGGCATGGATCACGAACAGGATGATCCCGGCACAACATGGAACGAGCGTGCCCGTAAGCGTGACCCCGAAAAAATCACCTCCCGCATGGCATGGCGTGCCATTATGGCAGCCTTGCCTGAAAACGCGATCATCTCTTCGGACATCGGTAATAGCTGTGCCCTTGGTGCTGCATATCCGACCTTTGAAGACGGCCGCAAATACCTGGCCCCTGGCATGTTCGGGCCCTGCGGTTACGGGTTTCCGGCCATCCTGGGTGCCAAAATTGCACAGCCGGATATTCCCGTGGTTGGTTTTGCAGGGGACGGTGCCTTTGGTATCTCAATGAACGAAATGACTGCCTGCGGTCGTGACCAATGGCCTGCCATTACCATGATTATCTTCCGCAACTTTCATTGGGGCGCTGAAAAGCGGAACACCACCCTATGGTATTCGGACAATTTCGTGGGAACCGAGCTGAACCGACATGTTAACTACGCACAAATTGCACAGGCCTGCGGCCTCGAAGGCGTCCGGGCAACCACCATAGCGGATTTGACCGAAAAACTTGCCACTGCCTTAGGGCTTCAGATGGAAGAAGGCAGGACCACTTTCATAGAGGTTATGACCAACCAGGAACTGGGAGAACCATTCCGCCGCGATGCCATGACAACACCGGTTATTGTTGCAGGAGTTGACAAGGCTGACATGCGCCCCCAGAAAGGTGCATAAAAAAACTAAAAAAGAGAACCCATGAAAACAAAAACAAACTGCCTGGAATATGATGTTGGAGAGATGGTTGATGGTGATAAAAATAGTTTATGGCATCACCTGAAGCCGCACAAGTGTTTTGGAACCCAGGAGCAGATGATCATTGTTGAAGGCAAGGGGCTGGTTTTAAAGGATATCCGGGGCAAAGAATATCTTGATGCCACCTCGGGCGGAGTCTGGAGCGTCATGGTCGGATATGGCCGTGATTCCATTGCCGAGGCAGTCTGCGAACAATTAAAAAAAATGAATTATTTTGCAGGAGCCTATGGCAATATACCTGCCATTAAATTTGCCAATAAGCTTCTGGAAAAACTGCCCGGACATGACAAGGTCTATTTCTCCAACTCAGGCTCTGAGGCCAATGAAAAAGCCTTTAAGATTGTCCGCCAGGCATCCTGTATTGATCCTGCAAGAAAGGGTAAATACAAAATCATGTACCGGGACAGGGACTATCATGGTACCACCATCGCTACAATAAGCGCCTCGGGTCAGGCCCAGAGAAAACAGGATTTCGGACCCTTTCTGGATGGTTTTGTGGAATTTCCCCATTGCGCCTGCTACCGCTGCCCCTATGACAAAACCTATGGCAGTTGCGACATTGAATGCGCAAGAAATGTGGAGGATATTATTCTCAAAGAGGGAGCAGAGTCAATCGGCGCCTTGATTGTTGAGCCCATCACAGCCGGAGGCGGAATACTAAAACCTGTACCTGAATACTATCCAATTCTCCAGAAAATCTGTAGAAAATATGAAATCTGGATGATAATGGATGAAGTGGTCTGCGGATTTGGAAGAACAGGCAAATTCTGGGGCCATGAGCATTATGATGTTGCTCCGGATATTATTACCATGGCAAAGGGTCTGGCAAGTTCTTATGAAGCTTTGTCTGCAACCGTTGTTAAACAAAAAATTTATGATGTATTTTTAAATGACCCGGCAAATCCTGCCACCCGTCTTGATTATTTCAGGGACATCAGTACCTATGGCGGGTGTACGGCTCCCATGGCTGCTGCACTTGAAAGCACAAGGATAATAGATGATGAAAACCTTGTTGAAAACAGCAGGATTATGGGCAAGTACCTGCTTGAACGACTAAATGAACTGAAAAAATATGATTGCGTTGGCGACGTCCGGGGCCAGGGACTTTTCTGCGGTATTGAGTATGTTAACAATAAAGCAACCAGAGAACCTGTCACAGAAGAACGGATGGCAACGCTCATGGGCAACGTTGTTGCACAGGGTGTCCTTGTTGGAAGAACAAATTCCAGCTTTCATGACTTGAATAATGTTATGAATTTTGCCCCCTGCCTTATCATTACAAAGAAACAAGTTGATACCATTGTTGCCGCAGTGGCAACTGCCATAGAAAAAACATTTTAAAGGACTAATAAAACCATTTAAATTTAAAGGAGTCAAATCATGTTAATCGGAATACCAAAAGAGATAATGTACAAAGAAAACAGAGTTGCAGCACTTCCGGAAACCATTGAAAAATTTAAAAAACTGGGATTTGATGTGATTGTTGAAACAAAGGCCGGGGCCGGGGCCTTTGCCGATGATGAATCATATATCAAAGCCGGGGCCCAGATTGCCTCTGATGCAGCCGAAGTTTTCGACAAATCAGACGTTATTTTGAAAGTCAAGGAACCCATGTTTAATGAGCAGTTCAACAAACATGAAATTGACATGCTAAAAGAAAACCAAAGCCTTATTACTTTTATCCATCCGGCAGCTCCTTCAAATCATGGAGATGTAAAAAGACTGCAGGAAAGAAATATCACTGCATTTACAATGGACGGAATTCCCAGGATCTCAAGGGCCCAGCGCATGGATCCCCTGACTTCCATGAGTGCCATAACCGGCTATAAAGCCATTATTATTGCTGCAGCTAATTTTCCAAAATTCATCCCCATGATTGGTACCTCCATTGGAATGATAAAACCAGCCAATATTCTGGTGATAGGTTGCGGTGTTGTCGGACTTCAGGCCATTGCCACAGGAAAACGGCTGGGGGGTATTGTCAAAGCGATTGATATAAGGCCGGCTGCAAAAGAAGAAGCTGCGAGTGTAGGCGCCAAAGTGGTGGATTTTGATGCCCCACCCGAACTCGCCGTTGGGAAAGGCGGATATGCCAAGGCACTTTCTAAAGAATGGCTTGACAAGGAAAGACAAGTTTTGGCACCTTTTGTTGCAGAATCTGATATTATTATTCTCAGTGCCCTTATCCCGGGGGAAGTTGCCCAGCATGTGATCACTAAAGAAATGGTTGAAACAATGAAACCCGGATCTGTTATTATTGATGTATCCATTGATCAGGGAGGAAACTGCGAGATGACAGATCCGGGTAAAGAACTAACTCACCAGGGCGTCTACGTCTGCGGGATTAAAAACATCCCCGGATCAGTGCCGGTTCATTCTTCATGGTTGTATGCCAATAATCTGTATTATTTTGTTGAGAACCTGTTTAAAAACGGGTCGGATGAATTTGACATGACCGATGAAATCATCAAAGATTCCCTTGTTACCCACAAAGGCAAACTTTATCATCAGGGTACTATCAAGGCTATGGGCTAAAATGATTATGAAAATATTCCAGGAGTAAACCGATGGCAAATCTTTTATTGATGGCAGGTGTTTTCCTGTTTTCCTTTATAGTGGGGTATTTTCTAATTTCCAGAATACCCACATTGCTCCATACACCCTTGATGTCCATGACAAATGCCATCTCTGCAGTCACGATATTGGGAGTTTTGATTCTTTTCTCAATTTCTTCAACACGAACCGAACAGATCATAGGCTCTATCGCTTTTATTATGGCCGCTTTCAACCTTGTGGGTGGGTTTGCCATTACAGACAGGATGTTAAGGATGTTCAAGAAAAAAGAAGAGGGGGCTGGTCATAATGACTGAAACATACTCTGCCATGAATCTATCTCTGGATTTTTGTGTCATCGGTATCCTTATACTTGGAATCTGGCTGTTTCACTGGCCTCACAGGGCAAAATTTGGTAATTTGACCGCTGCATTTGCTTTGGCCTGTGCTGCAGGTTTGATTCTGTATCGAAACGGAACTCAGTATCCTTATATTGTATTCTTATCCCTTGTGGTTGGTTCTTTTGCCGGATTATGGGTGGCAAAAAAAATTACAATGATTCAGATTCCGGCCATGGTTGCTTTTCAGCATGGCTCCGGAGGGGT
>JAOZRF010000285.1:2449-4444 GCA_029940245.1 Desulfobacula sp. | reverse complement strand
GTTAGCTTAAGTTTTTAAAAGCAGGCCCCTGATTCTCTGGCGCCTGCTTTTTTTATATAAAATGATAAAAATATGATATGACTGAAATACTCATCAAAAATATATCCAAAACATATATTTCCGATTTCAAGAGAAAGAAAAAAACAGCAGTTGATAATATTTCGCTTTTCATTGACAAAGCAGAAATATTCGGGATTATCGGAGTGAATGGTGCGGGCAAGAGTACCATCATAAAAATGATCATGGGATTTATCACACCGGATTCAGGCCGGATTCTTGTTGCGGGAAAACCCCCGTCTGATCCTGATTCCCGGCTCAGAATCGGGTATCTGCCTGAAAATCCATATTTTTATGATCATTTGACGGCAAGAGAGCTGTTAGCGTTTAGTTGCCAGGCATCCGGACTTGATAAAAAAACTTCTGACAAACAGATTGAAACCCTTTTAACCCAAGTCGGGCTCGGGGCTGAGCAAAACCAGAAACTCAGGACTTTTTCCAAGGGAATGACCCAGAGGGCAGGCATCTGCTTTGCCCTGGTCCATGATCCTGATATCATTATTCTTGACGAACCCATGTCCGGTCTTGATCCCCTTGGCAGGAGAATGGTGATTGATCTTATTTGCGATCTTAAAAAAAAAGGAAAGACTGTTTTATTCTGCTCCCATATCTTAAATGATGTGGAAAGGATCTGTGATCGTGTGGGTATCATGGATGGCGGGATTCTGAAAAAAATTTATACCAGGCATGAAATTTTTGAAACTGCTGATGCAGTCAATAATCTGGAAGAGATATTTTTAAAAAACCTGGGCAGAGATTAATGATGATAAGAAAGTTATTTGCATTGGCTGTTCTAACGTTTAAAGAAGGCGTCAGGGACCGGGCTCTGTTTGGGATCGGCCTTTTTTCTTTGTTCATGATGGCAGGTTCCATTCTCGTGGTGAGCATGTTCATGAGAGAGTTGTATAAGGTAACAGTGGATATCAATCTTTCAGCCATCACTTTTGCCGGGCTTTTGCTGAGTTTTTTTGTTTCGATCAATCTTATGTCAAAGGATATTGACCGGCACACCATCTACTCGGTTCTGTCAAAACCATTTTCCAGAAGCCAGTATATCTGGGGAAAATATCTGGGCATTATGCTTTTGATCATTACGGCCATGGGCATACTCACCTTTTGCAGCACGCTTGCCATCTGGTTCACCAAGTCCCAGTATCTATTATATTTTCAGGGCTTTTCCTGGATGGAGTTCTATAAGGCTGTGTATGCGGAATTGTTAATGTTTTTTCTGCTTAATGCCCTGATTATTTTTTTTTCCACCATCACCACCAGCTCTTTTATAACGCTTTTATTCAGCATATCCACCTATGTTGCAGGTCAGACCATAGAGGAAGTGGTTCTGTTTTTAAAGACAAGGCATGCGGCTGACATGGTCATGTCCCGGGGCATCAGCAACATTATTGATATTGTTCAATATATCCTGCCCAACCTGTCTGTATTTGATCTTAAGATCCAGTCTGCCCATGCCATCACCATATCATGGGATTATCTTGCTGCCATCACCTGTTACGCTATAGCATACTCCATTGTCCTTTTGATCATGGCTGCTTTAATTTTCAATAAAAGAGAGCTTTGATGAAGCGGCAGTTCATTTTGATATTGTTTCTTGGTATTGCAATGGGGTCCTGCTTTATCGTTCAAAAAAATCTGGGAAAAGAACGGCAGCTTTTTCTTAAAGAAAATTACATGGGATATGTTCTGCCATCAAAGATTACAGGTCCAGCCTCCCTGGAATTCTCCGGTATTGTCTCGGACTTTCTTTTTTTAAAAATTACCACTTTTTTTGGCGGCAAATTCATAAAAAATGAAAAACTTGAAGAAAACCATGCGAAATTTCTGTATGAATCCATGAATATTCTTACGGACCTTGATCCCTGGTTCTGGGACGCTTATCTGGTTGCGGACATGATACTGACCTGGGATTTTGGAAAAATTGAT
>JAOZRF010000285.1:0-2439 GCA_029940245.1 Desulfobacula sp. | reverse complement strand
GACCTTTTTATATTTACCAAAGATTTCAATGGCAGAGCCAATGGCAGAAATAAAGTAATCTGCCCCAGAGATACCTTCTTGCCATAACCTTTCAAGTTTACCATAAATATATCTTTTTATCTCTTCTTTTACCTCATTATACCAGCCTGTTTCTTTTCTTTCTATCTTTCTGGCAACAAAATAAATTGAGGATGCCAAGGCTGCTGACTCCTTTGCCAATAATCTGCTTTTCAAGGCAAGGGAACATAGAACACAAGATTTCAAGGTGCCGTACTATATCGGGTTTAATTATTTTTATTTTTTAAAGGATAATGCAAATGGGGCCGGATATTTAATGGAGGCTGCAAAGCTTCCCAGGGCGCCATCCTATTTGCCGGCCCTTGCTGCAAGACTCTCAATGTATCAGAACCAGTACGGACCTGCCATCATGTTTTTAAATGACACTCTTAAATCAACTCATAGTCCACAGCTTAAAAACCAGCTTGAAATGCGGCTTAAAACCCTGATAATCATGGACGATCTTGAAAAAAAAGTTCATGCCTTTAAACAGAAATTCGGGGTTTTCCCCGGCAAATTAGCCGATCTTGTTGACAAGGGACTTACTGAATCGATCCCGGATGATCCCTATGGCGGTAAGTTTGTTCTGCTTGAAAACAAGAGAGTGTATACCACCAGCAAGATGATTTATAAATGGAAATAAAATCCGGATTATTTAAAAAACATTCTTTTCTGATCTGCCTGTTACTCGTCATGGCCATTTACCTGCCCGTCAATTATTTCGGGTTTGTGAACATGGATGATGCAGAGCATTTTGATAAACTTTTAAATAAAGATTTCAATCTTGATATTTTTAAACTGTTTTTTCGTGATTCTACAGGCAATTATTACAGGCCCTTGTTAACTCTTTCATTTTATCTGGACAATCAGATCTGGGGATTGTCCTTCCAAGGATATCATTTCACCAATTATTTTTTTCATGTTTTAAATGTTATACTGGTCTATTTGATTGCCATGCGGCTGTTCAAGCAGGATACAAACGTAAAATTTTATGCCTGTATGAGCATGCTTTTATTCGGCCTCCATCCTTTGACCTGTGAGTCCGTGGCCTGGGTTTCAGGCCGGTCGGATATTGCCGGAACTTTTTTTTGCCTTCTGGCAGTCAATTTTTATTTTATAAAGGGATCTTTTCGATTTATATTGGCGCCCCTGGCTGTTTTCCTGGGGATGCTGTGCAAGGAAAATGCAATCGCCGGAATTCCAATGATTGTACTCATGGATCTGTTCATTAATTATATCCATAAACACCCGGTTAAATATGTTTTGAAAAAATTTGCCTTATGGAGCGTTGTTATGGGTATCCCTCTTTTTTTATACCTGTTGTTAAGAACAAACGGGTGGGACTACAATACTCATGCTTCTTTTTTTATGTCTGAAAATGCAATTGCCGTGAGCAAAGAAAAAACAAATTTTTTTCAATTCTTTTATGTTTTTCCTGTGATTGCTTTTTATCTTAAAAAACTTTTTATTCCATTTCCGCTTAATTTTGCCATATCCCAGATTAATACATTGATTTATTCAATGGGGTTCTTTATTTTTTGTATGCTCAATATGATCTGGTGTTTTAAAAAAAAATTCTCTTTAGTACTCTGGAGTATGATCCTGATCATTTCTTTTATTCCGGCTTTGCCCGTTGCCTTTGATGCCATGGCATGGGTTCCTTTTGCAGAACGGTACCTGTATCTATCCGCCAGCGTGGCAGGTATATTTCTGGCTGCCTGTGGTCAGTATTTTGTAGGGAAAGGTCTCATAAGCTTTAAAAACCAATGGATTTTTTTTCTTGCCCTGATTTTTATTTTTTCCATGGCAAGTTTTAATCGAGAATTTGTATGGAAGGACAGCCAAAGCCTCTGGGCGGATACCCTGAAAAAAAATCCGGATTCCAGCATGGTGTTATTTAAATATGGCCAGGCTTTTGGCGGGGAGACTGAAATTATGGCTTATAAAAAGGCCATTGCCAGCTCAGAAACTTTCAAATATAAAGATATAACCCTTCTGGGAATTGCAGATTATGAAAGATTTTTTGGAAATTATGACAAGGCTGTTGAAAATATTGAAAAGGCATTGAGCATAAAAAAAAGTTTTGATAATCTTATCCAGGCAGCCGAGATTGTTTTGCCAATGGAAAAAGATGATAAAGGCCTGGAAAAAGAATATATGGCCCAGGCCATTGACTATTATAAAGCAGCATATAAAAAACGAAACGTCGCCTTTATTTTGTATCAGATCGGGATGCTCATGATAAGATCAGAGCGGTACGAAGAGGCAGTGCAGGTTTTTGAAGAGGTGATTCGCAAACATCCAAATTCAATCTATTCAATTTATTGTCAAAAATTGTTGCTTAAATTGCTCAGATTTTTCGGCTTTGGCCCTTTGAATCTC
>JAOZRF010000284.1 GCA_029940245.1 Desulfobacula sp. | reverse complement strand
CTTTATTTATTGAGCTTGTATCTAACATGCCCTTAAAATCAAACAAGGGTTCATCATTGTTGTAATTAAAGGATAAAGATGCATTTGAAACCGGCTCATCTATAATTTTGATTGCATTAAAGGCAAAAGACGCTGATGTTTCACCTTTTAGATCAATATGGACTTTTGGTCCGCTGGAAAATTTAAGATCTGTTTTTAAAAAAGAGTCAGTGGGCTTCAGTTGGAAATTGCCATTTTCCATATCAAATGGAATTAAAATACTGTTCAGATGTTTCTTTTCGATTAAGTTTTCCATCCATGAAAGGTCAAGTATTTTCGTTTGAATTTTGGTTATATTAAAATGATTCTTGGAAAGATGATATTGACAGGACAGATCTTGTATTTGTTTTTGATTCTTTTGTGTTGAAATATTAATTTTTTCACTTCTGCCTTTTAAATCATACTCCCATTGTTCTGGTTTTAATATGGGGCCGGACAGGTCAATTGCGCTGATATGTATCTTACCGGTTCCTTCTTTGACAGGTGATATCATTTTATTTGTTTTTTTATAGGACATCAACCAGGGTATGGTTGAGGACAGGTCAATATCTCCGGAACCGGATTTGATTTTAATCCGGACCTCATTTTTAAAATCGATAAGGGTATTAAAATCATAGATTTTATTATGATTAATAATGGCATTAAACTGTTGAAGAGACACCCTGTCAGGTTCATAATTAAAATTTATATTTTCAAGGGAAAGTTTGCCTGGAATACGATCATAATACCCGGTAGCAGAAAGTTCAGTTGCATTGATTTTAACCTTAAGCAAAGGGTCGTCAGGTCCCAGCAAAAGGGCTAATTCGGCTTTTGATCGTCCTGTGACATCATGAACAAGTGATAATTCTCTGGATAGAAAGGTTTCTGGTAAAAGGGATATTAAGGTTTGGGGAATCAAAGAAAGATCAATATCAAGTGAAAATTCACCTTTAAACGGAAAGTTTTTATAATTTAAAAGGTCAATGGAAAGATGTCCTTTTTCAAGCTTTGAATTTTGAATGATGGCGCTTTTTGCCTGTATATCAAGAATGCCTTTTTGTATATGGACATCTGCCTTAACACCTCTGGCCATCAAGTCAGTTGCGGGAATATTTACGGATCCATGTTCAATATTTCCCTTTAGGCTGAACCGATCTGCATTAAACAGATTTTTAAGGTCTTTGGCTTGAAAAGATACAACCACACTGGGGACAAAACCTGACCTGACAATTTGGAAAATAGTTTTTACAATTTCATTGTCATTGAATAATTTTTGGGACATCTGTCTTGCCTGATCAACATTAATATTGGTTCCAATAAATTCCAGGTTTGATTTTTTTTGAATCTGGTTGTTTTCAAAATGGATGGCGATGGTGCCTTCAGGATAATTTAATTTAAATGGGGTCAGGACAAGTTGATACCCATCTTCAGCCAGGTTAAAGGAAGATTTAATTATACTTGAATCCAATACGATATTTTTATTTTTAGACAAGAGCTTTGGTGCGATAAAAGTGCACCGGCCTTTGATCTCTCCTTTTGAATTTATGCCGGCAAAAAGGGTTATCTGATCCAGGTCAATGGAATCCAAATCAGGATATCTCCCAAAAGCGGTTTTTGACAGGGTGGCAGGACGGAATTTTATTTTTTTTATTGTTGTATTTAAAAGGATCTCTTCTTTTTCTTTTGAAAGAGAAACTTTCCCATCCATTTGTTTGAAGTATTGACTAATGCAGTTTTTAAACCTGAGTTCGACAGAACTCTGATGTTCGGGTAAAAAAGTAAAAATTTTTTTTAAATCCCGGATAGTGTTTGAAGCAAAAACATTTAGGGGTAATGCAAATGGTTTGCCTTTTATTACCATTGGTTTGATTTCAGGCCGATCAATGGTTATCTGATTTATGTCTATCCTGCCCTGTAAAAGCTGTTGAATATCAAAATTAAATTTTAAAAAATCGATGGTGGCATTTATGCCATTGTCAGGATTAAAAATAAAGTTATGAACAGAAATGCTTGGGCCGGGAAAAATAGCAAGGGAAAATTTTGAGCCATCAATCAGTACTCCGGTTTTTTGATAAATAAAATAAGATATTTTATTTTTTATATATGATGAATTGATGCCCCGGGTAATGATAAAAGGAGACAATAATATTAATCCTGTAATGACTGCTATACCATAAAGAATGAGCCGTTTAAATCCTGTTTTATAAGAAAAAAACATTCATCCTTACCAGGAAAAATCAAGCGCATTGGATAGATCAATAAAATCAGCCATTACAAGAAGGGTTTGATCCATTAAAATTTTTTTCAGGTCATCAGTTTTTATATTTTTCTGATCTATCTTTTCCTGATCTGATTTTTCCGGGGCAGGTTTACCAATAGACCTTAAATACTCATTTTCAATATCAATTTCTAATTTTTCATATTGTTTTTTTTCCGATTTCCGGACATCCAGGTTTAATGAGAGTGAGGGCTGATCATTGAGCTTTGATGCCATTTCAATCATTTTTTTAAGATAGTTTAAGCCAGGGTCTTTTAAAGATCTTTGCTGGTAAAGCATATTTAATTTTTTATTTACCAAAGAAAGGGATCGGTATTTGTTATAGTATGTCCTGGTTGTTGTATCCCAGGGCAGGGCACCTTCTAAAGAGCTTTCTCCTGTATCTTTAATTCTATAGACATGCGGATATTCTAAATCCGGTAAAATTCCTAAATTTTGAGTGCTGTCCCCGGATACGCGATAAAATTTTGCACTTGTCAGCTTTAGCTTCCCTTTTCCAAGCGGCCGCATTTCCTGAACAGTTCCCTTTCCAAAACTTCTTGTGCCGACAATCACACCACGCTGATAGTCTTTAATCGCACCGGCAAAAATTTCTGAAGCCGATGCGGTCATTCGATTGATTAAAACAATAAGGGGCCCGGAATATTCTATACTGGGGTTTTCATCATATAATACAGTGGTTCTGTGTTTTGTTTTAATCTGCACTACTGGGCCGGATTTAAGAAAAAGTCCGGTCAGCTCATTGGCCTCTTTTAAGGAACCGCCGCCATTGTCCCTTAAATCAATAATTAATCCATCAATATTTTCGTTTTTAAGTTCAAATAATAGTTTTTGAACATCTCTTGTTGTGCTTTTGTAGTCTTTATTTCCCCTGTTGTAGGCATTAAAATCAATATAAAAATTGGGAATTTCAATAATGCCCAGTTTCAGGGTTTGGTTGTTGTGGTCAATGGTGATGATATTTTTTTTAGCAGATTGTTCTTCTAATTTAACCTGGTCCCTTTTTATTTGAATGGTTTTGATTGAATCAGTTTTTTTAGCAGGGATGATTTTCAGCCGGACAAATGAATTTTTTGGGCCTCGGATCAGTTTGACAACATTATCAATCCTTTGCCCGATGGTGTCTTTGATTTCTCCTTTTTTACCCTGACCCACACCAATAATTTTATCACCCGGCATAAGCAGATTTGATTTGTCAGCAGGTCCCTTGGGAATCAGCCGGATCACCTTTGTATATTCATATTCGGTTTGGAGCACCGCGCCTATACCCTCAAGTGATAAACTCATATGGATATCAAAATCCTCGGAAGCCCTGGGAGGGAAAAATTGAGTATGGGGATCAAAACTTGCCGTCACAGTATTCATGAAAATTTGAAAAATATCATTTGAATTGGTTTGCAATAATCGATTGAGCCGGTTTGAATATGTTTTCTCAAGCGTATCAGTGATCAAATCTGTTTGCTGATCATTCAGTATCAAGGAAATGATGTGATTTTTCAGCTCTTTTTTCCAGAGAGAATAAAGTGCAGACTTATTGTCCTTCCATTGCCGCGAATCAATGTCAAAGATCATGGATTCATTTTGAGTGAAATCTAAATCTTTTTTCCATGTTTTGATCAATGTTAAAATATATTCAAGCCGTTCCTTTGATCGGCCCATATATAAATTAAATATGGTGAAAGCAGTATTCAGACGTCCTTTTTTAAGGTCGTTATCAAATTGGAATTGATATCGCTTGAATTGATCAACATCTTCTGTTGTAAAGAGCTGCTTGCCTGGATCAAGTTGTTTTAAATATGTATCAAGAATGATTGTGGACATTGAATCATCCAGATTTTTTTCAAGATAATGATATCGTTCAAGTGCCTTTATAATTTGAATACATTGCGAAGAATGCTCAGGTTTAGGGTTGATGGTCGTGCTAATATCTGCTGTTGCAGATAAACAATACGATAAAAAGATGAGCGCTGAGAAAAGGTATTTCAAGAAAATTGAAATATGTATTCCCTTATTTTGTTTCTTGGTCATGATCTAAATCCTCTGGAGTTTCAAAACTTATTCTGCCTATTTTACCAGCCCGAAGTTCACGAATCAATGTTTCAGATGCTTTTTGATAATCAATTATGCCGCCTTTTTTTAAACATCCTCTTGCAGAAA
>JAOZRF010000283.1:573-4483 GCA_029940245.1 Desulfobacula sp. | reverse complement strand
TGTATCTGAATCATAAATTTGAAAATAAACCCTTAAAAATGGATTTTATTGAAAATACCATGATGGGCATAGAATATTTGTGGGGAGGACCTGTTCATCTGGAAACCAGCGAACCTGTGACGTCGGGACAGACCGCAACAAATTTGCCAAATTTCTGGGATCCGGCATCTGTTAAAACTGACGGGAAAAAGTCCGGGCCTGTCAAATGGAAGAGAATGGTTTATGTGATGAAAAATCGCAAACTTTCTAAACAAGAGGTATAATTTAATATGGAACCAATGCCTTCAAAAAAAAACTCTATTGATCAAAACCTTGATTTACTGGATAAAAATATAAGCGATTACCAAAGGCTTGGGCCTTTTCCCTTTGAAGAATTTTTAAATATTTTAAAGAAAAATCCTGCCCAGGTTTTGCGGAATATTTTTCAGACCTTTCATGATATGATAAAATATTATGTTGACGAACCAGAAGACACAATAACCGGGGATATTGATAAACTAACCTTTACCAAATATGATTGCTCCAGGCTTTTTGTTGAAGATTCTGAAAATCCCTATTTTACGGATATGCTTTTTGCTAATCGGTTTATGAAGCAGATGGAATATTTACGCCATGGGGCACAGCAGAACCGGATATATATTTTTGACGGCCCCCATGGATGTGGAAAGAGTACATTTTTAAACAATTTGTTAAAAAAATTTGAAATCTATGCCAATACCGCAACAGGACTTAGATATGAGATCGTATGGCGCCTGAATATTAAGAAACTCCAGGACAAAGATTCATCTTTGTCTGTATCAGCATTTGAAAAATTTATTCACTATATTAAAAAAGAAGAAGATATCGATGCTGAACAAGAGACAAATGAAAGTTTATATACGGGTACAAATACGGAATATATTGAAGTGCCCTGTATATCCCATGACAATCCTTTTCTGGCCATCCCAAAAGATCAGCGAAGAATTGTTTTAGATGAATTGATTAAAAATGATGAATTCAAATGGCGTCTGTTTACTGAAAAAGAGTATGAATGGGTGTTTAAAGAAGAAGTCTGTACTATTTGTTCTTCAATCTATCATTCTTTAATGGAACGATTGGGCAATTCCACTGAAGTATTTAAAATGCTCTATGTAAGACCTTATTATTTTAACCGGCGCCTGGGAAACGGTATCAGTGTTTTTAACCCGGGGGACAGGCCGCTGAAACAAAATATTATTTCAAATCAAATTCTTCAAAAACGAATAAATGCTTTGTTCCAGGACAGTAATGTGATCCATTACCTGTATTCACGATTTGCAAAAATTAATAATGGGATTTATGCGCTCATGGATATCAAGGCCCATAACACTGATCGAATGGTTGAACTTCATAATATTATCAGTGAAGGGCTTCACAAGGTAGAAGATATTGAAGAAAGGGTTAATTCATTGTTTTTTGCTTTGATGAACCCAGAAGATAAACGAAGTATCCGGGATCTTCCTTCATTTGAAGACAGGATTCAATATATTGAAATTCCCTATGTCCTGGATATTACAACTGAGGTTAAGATTTATAATAATATTTTCGGCCGGCACATTGAAGGCAGTTTTCTTCCCATGGTTCTTGAAAATTTTGCCAGGATAATCATCTGCACGAGAATCGGTAAAAAATCACTGGCTTTGACCCAGTGGATAAAAGATCCTTTAAAATATAAGAATTTTTGTGATGACCAGCTTTTGCTGTTAAAAATGGAATTGTTTTCAGGCAATGTTCCCAAATGGCTGGGAGAAGAAGATGTTAAATCCCTGGATAATAATATGCTTAAAAAAATTATTGCAGAATCTGAAATTTATGGGAAAGAAGGCCTGTCCGGACGGGATGCCATTAAAATTTTTGATCAATTCTATTCAAAATACGCGAAAGAAGACCGTTTGATTAATATGCCGGACTTATGTACTTTTTTCTCCAAGCTTGATGATCAGCCAAAAAGATTGATCCCGGCAGGGTTTCTTGAATCTTTATTGCGAATGTATGACTACTGCATCCTTCAACAGGTGAAAGAATCATTATATTATTACAATGAGGAGCGGATAACCAAAGATATTAAAAATTATATTTCTGCTGTGACCAACGACATTGATTCAATTGTAAAGTGTATTTTTACAAAAGAAGAGATCCACGTGACGGAAGCCTTTCTTGAAAGTATTGAGAACAGGCTTCTTTCAGAGAATATGGATAAGAAAAAAAGACAGGAGATCAGGAACGATGTCTTAAAAGAGTTTACCACCAGAACCCTTTCCCATGAGATCATGATTGAAGGGAAAAATATTATAGAAACCCGGCTGTTTGAATCTTTATACGAGAGATATGTTCACAACCTTAAAAAACAGGTGCTGGAACCTTTTATTGAAAATGAAAATTTCAGGAATGCCATCAAGGATTTTGACACAGATAAATTTAAAGCCCATGACAAACGGATTAAAAAAGATGTGAAATTCATGTTAGACAATCTTTGTGCGAAGTTCGGCTATACAACCCAGGGGGCCAATGAGGCGTGTATCTATGTCATTGATAATGGCCTGGCAAATAAGTTTAAATAATTGTTTTTAATTTTTCTTGATTCTTTTCAAAGTTTCCTTTAAATCAAGACCATGATTTTTACGAGTGACCTTCAGGTTAAAGGGAAAATTCCGCCCATCCAATCATGTGTGTTTAAATAAATATGTCAAAGCATTTGATCAAAGATTTTAAAAATATTGATAATACTGTGGTAATCACCCCGACAGACGGGTCTCATAAGGCCTATCTGACTTCTAAATGGTATGCATTCTCTAAGGTTTCAATCCTTGTTATTTTAAAGGATTCAAAAAAAGCGATAGAGTTTATCGATGAATTGAATTTTTTTCTGCCGGACAAAAAAGATAAAATTGTTTTTTTTCCGGGATATAATATTCTGCCATTCAAATCCCTTGCCTATCATAAACAAACATCTACAAACAGACTTGCCGCCTTATCAAAAATCATGAATTCAGGTCTGGAACCCTTAATTATTGTAACGGTTGTGGACACTATTTTACAAAAATTGATTCCTAAGAAAAGTTTGAATGATTTTGCCGAACTTATCCTGGCCAATGAGGAAATTGACAGAGATGCCTTGATCTTGAAACTTGAATCCGGCGGGTATAACAAAACCTTTCTTGTGGAAGATCCAGGAGAGTATTCTGTCCGTGGTGGTATTCTGGATATTTTTTCTCCGGGTGAAAAATATCCGGTCCGCATTGAGTTTTTTGGGGATCTGGTAGAATCCATTCGAAATTTTTCAATCTATACACAGAGAGGGATAAAAGAAATTTATGAAACCATCATTATCCCTGCAACAGAAGCCATATTGACCAGAGAAAATATGCCCCATATCCTGGCCCGTCTCAGACATGCCGGAACCCTTGCAGGCCTTGAAGCGTCAAAAATCAGAGATTATGTAAATGAAACCCGTGAATTTGGAAGGTTTCCCGGTGTTGAAAGCATGCTGTCCATTGTGTATGAAGAATTGGATACTTTTTTTGACTATATCCCTGAACATACGCTCCTGGTGATGGATTCACCCGATGATCTTGAATCATGTGCAATGGATTTTGAAAACAAAGTTTTTTTAAATTATAAAACCACTGCATTGGAGAGCCGTCTTTGCGTTGAACCAGACTCCATTTATTTGAAATGGGATAAGATAAAATCGTTTTTTAAATCAAAAAAACAAATATCGTTTAAATCATTTGATATGGTGAATGATCCTTTAGAAGAAAAACAGGTACGGCAGCTTTCATTTGAGTTTCAGGATAACGCGGATTTGTCTTCATCATTGAAAAGAGCGGGGACAAAAGAAAATCCCTTAACCCCGCTGGTCGAATGGTTTAATGATCATTTGGTCCATAAA
>JAOZRF010000283.1:0-563 GCA_029940245.1 Desulfobacula sp. | reverse complement strand
TGTCCTGTGTGTCTTAAGTCAGGAATCACAATCAAAACGATTGCTGTCATTGCTGCAACCCTATGGCATTGACCCTGTGCTTTGTAATACCTTTAAGACAGCAATTAAAAAGACTCCGGGAATTTATTATTTGTATGGAGCAGTATCTTCAGGATTTGTTCTTAAAGAAGAGGGGCTGGCACTGGTCACTGAAAATGAAATTTTCGGCAAAAAAAGAATCCGCAGGCAGAGTAAAACAATAAGAGATTTAAAATCCAATACTCGTAGCCTTCAGGTTACGCGTGACCTTCAGGTTATCACGCCGGAAGAACTGAAAAATGGAGATATCGTAGTTCACATTGAGCATGGTGTGGGACAATTTAAAGGACTTTGCAGTTTAAAACTAGGTAATATTTCTCAGGATTTTATTCTTATTCAATATCTGGATAATGATAAATTATATTTACCCGTTGATCGCATTGAGATGATTGGCAAGTATATCGGGGTGGATGGCTATACTCCGGTTCTTGATAAAATCGGCTCCAAAGCCTGGATAAAATCAAAGGCCAAAGCAAAAGAAGAGG
>JAOZRF010000282.1 GCA_029940245.1 Desulfobacula sp. | reverse complement strand
TCCCAATATGGCCAAACAAATTGTCGGGTTCCAGGCCATGATGGAATATGCGGCAAACACCTTTCCCAATCTTTTTGAGGGTTACACCCTTAATGTCGTTGAAAGCCACCAGAAAGGAAAAGCAGACACGTCAGGCACTGCCGGGGCAATGGTGGGATACTTTAATAAACTGGGAACAAATTTTGATATTAATGATATTCAAATGATCAGAGACCCTGAACAACAGGAAAAAGAATGGAAAATTCCCAAAGAGCATTTGACCGGTCATGGATGGCATACCTATACCTTAACTGCAAAAGACGGGTCAGCCTTGTTTGAATTTAAACACAATATCAATGGCAGAAATATTTATGTAAAAGGAACCTTTGATGCGATTTTTTTTCTAAAGGAAAAACTTGCCGAGCCAGACACCCCTAAAAAGCTTTATACCATGATTGATGTATTAAACCGGAAATAATGCATTGAATTTTTATCTGAAAATTATTTTGATCATATTCGGCTTTTTATATCTGATCAGCCCCATTGATATCATTCCAGATATGTTATTGCCATTTGTCGGCTGGATCGATGATGGTGTTGTTCTTGGTACAATTTATTATCTAATAAAATATGGAAAGCTGCCCAATTTCCTGTTTAAAAAAAAGAGGCCATTTAAACAGTCCTATAACCAGAGTGCTGAAAATTTTGCCTCGGATAAAAAAAACCAACAGACAAATAGGCCAGGTAATCAAAAACACACATCATCTAAAACAATTAAAACCCCATATGAAATTCTTGGTATTGGCCCCAATGCATCAAAAAAAGAAATTCAGTCAGCATATAAGGAAGCCATAAAAAAATATCATCCAGACAAAGTATCCCATCTGGGTGAAGAATTTGCCGGCCTTGCCAATAAAAAATTTATTGAGATCCAAAATGCCTATGACGTTTTAATGAAAAAATAAAAACCAGGGATCGATTAACCAGATAAAACAGCTAAACACATGACAGATTTTTTAAAACTCAATTCCCAAAAAATCGAAATACAATGGCACGGACAAAATGAAAAAAATCGACCAACCCTGATTTTTTTGCATGAAGGGCTTGGGTGTACAAAGATGTGGAAAAATTTTCCCAAAAAACTATCCCGGGAAACCAGATGTCCGGCTCTGATTTATTCAAGATTTGGATATGGCAGTTCCGACCCCTGCCCTCTTCCCTGGAAAATAAATTTCATGCACAAAGAGGCCTTGTGTATACTTCCAGACCTTATAAAAAAAACAGGCATAAAAAACTATATCCTGGTAGGTCATTCAGATGGCGGTTCCATTGGAATTATTTTTAGCGGCAGTCCCTGTGCAAAAGGCCTGAAAGGACTTATCACAGAAGCGGCCCATGTTTTTTGCGAACAAAAAACGGTGGATTGTATCCAACAGGCAAAAATTAATTATGAACACAAAGAGTTAAGACAACGCCTTGAAAAATATCATGGTAAAAATACACAGAATGCCTTCCGAGGCTGGAATGATGTCTGGCTTGCCCCTAATTTTATCAACTGGAATATTGAAAAATATTTAAACAACATTAATATCCCCATGCTGGCCATCCAGGGGAAAAACGATCAGTATGGAACCATAAAACAAATCGAGTCCATTAAAAATCATGTAAAGCATGTCAAATCATATCTGGTTGATGACTGTAGTCATTCTCCACATATAGAACAGCAGGAAATTGTATTGAATATAATGACCAGATTTATTCATCAGATTATTATTCATGAAAACAATCCATAAAAACCCATAATTTTAAATCTCATTGACAAAATAGGCAATATTTGAAATAAACCAATAATTTAAATCACGCCAGATTATAAAGGGAGTAACTCTTGACCGGGGTAAGTGAAATTCTTGTTTTACTACTGCTGATTACCTGTATTTTGATTTTGCCAAGAATGTTTAAGGGAAAACCTGTCAAAAAAACTTCTTCTGTGAATAGGCTGAAAAGACTTCCTGTAAAAATCCGTTTCACTATTGTCCTCTCCCTTATTTATCCCATAGCAATAGCCCTTTACTTAAAACCATGGAATGGAAATCTTATTTCTTATATTTACTATGGGATTATACCTGTCTTTCTGATCTGGGCTATCGCCTGGATTCTGGCCGGGAGGAAAAAATAAAAGCGCATTCTTACGGCCTTTAAGGCAAATCATAAGAATGCGCTTTATGCAAAGTATAAATCTCTTCTAAGATTGTTTTAAGTTTTAGGATTTAGGATTTAAGTTAAAACCTAAGACTTAAAACAGTGTCTGAACAAGGTTTTCGTTCAGGCACTAGTGATGAGCCTCTCCTTTGTCCTTCATGGTGTCATAAGCTGCCTTTAAAATACAATATGTCATGCCGGCACCAAGAATGGAAATAGCATACCATAATCCACCGAAGAAGACTGCATGCCCGATGTCCCATATCCATTCAAAATTAAATGGAAACATAATTTTTCTCCTTTATGCAAAAAAGCTTATTCTGTCTTGGTTATCTGTTCTACCGTGTTGAGTTCCTTTTCCTGGGGGAAAACCGGAAGATATCGATATGTCAAAGAAATCAGAATTATTCCATAAGCCACAGGAAGAACCGTTGTAGCGATTTCCTGCCAGCTTGGAAAATAAAGCGCCCAGGTATCAAAACTCATTACCGGAATCGCCATAATCTGAAGCACCATGACCCACCGGTTCAGGCAGACACCAATAACACCAAGAACAATGGCAATCAGACGCAGTGTTGGATTTTCCCGGGTAGATTTTGTAATCAGGATAGCACCGGGAACAACACCGCATAATACAATCTCGGTAATCAATATCCAGTATCCATAGAAACTATTGTTGGTATAAAAATGGCTCAGTTTGAATCCAAGGCTGGGTGCGGTTACCATTGCCCAGTAAATCGTGTCAATAATCTTGGCAATGATATAAGTGGTGATCATCCACCCGGATATTTTAGCCAGAAGATGAACCACATTATCATTGACCAGTTTTTTACCGGTAACCGTTTCCGTGATTTTTGTTACCAGAAGCGTAAAGCAGGGGCCAAAGGCAGCGGCAGACCAGGTAAACAAAAAGAAAGTCCAGGGCCAGATCAAAAGTCCTTCCCTAACAGCAAAAGGCCGAGCGAACATAACGCCGGCAACGCCACCAAGTGATCCCTGATGGAAAAAGGACAGAAAAGCACCCGTTGCTGCAAAGACGGCCATGACACCGTGCATGTTATGGGCAAGATGATGAAAGAAAGGCACTTTGCTGACCTGTCTATTCTCAAGAATATTGGGGATAAACTCAATGGTCAAAACCGCAAAATAACACGACAGACAAAACGCCACCTCTGTCAACATTGAATGGACATTGGCATGCCAGAAAATAAACCAGCCTCGAAGCGGCTGTCCAATATCAATAGCAAGGATTAATAATGCCGAACTATAGCAGATAAAGCCAATGATAACAGCAAAATTGATAATGTTTTTCAGTTCATCAATATTAAAAATATATCTCAAGAGACCTGTAAAAAATGCACCTCCACCAACAGCAATAACAGCAAGGTCAGCCCAGATCCAGAGGGCAAACCCATAATAATCATTCATATTGGTCTGGTTCAGGCCTTTAAACCAGCAAAGGAACATGGCAAAAACGCCCCAGAGAAGTACGGCACCAACGATGGCTATCCCAATGGCAAACTTTGGAAATGAGCAGCGTTTTGCACCTTCAGGTATTAATGCAGAATCCATATTTATTTACTCCTAAATCAAGGTTTTGGATCACTTAACCATGGGATTAAGACCCATGATGATTCTTAATTTCATCCCATTCACCATCCAGATAATTATCCCCGGCTTTTCTTACCCATTCCCGTTCAGAAAGATAATAGATTTTAGGATTGGTGCCCAGTCTTTCAAGGAGCCTGAAAACCTTAGGATTTCTTGATTTTCCGACAATATCTCTGTTTCTTGAATCCGGGTGAGGATCAGGTTTTACAATCTGATGAACCTGATGCGCAGGATTATTAAGATCTCCGAATACAATGGCACCGGCAGGACAAGCTGTGGCGCAGGCGGTTTGATATTCATTCTCTTCTATATCCTCACGGCCTTCATAGTATGCAGTATCCTTTGCAGCCTGGTACCTGTGGTAACATAAACTGCATTTTTCCACAACGCCTCTCATTCTCACAGATACATTAGGGCTCAGGTAATTTTCCATTCCCGCGGGCCATTTGGGATCCCACCAGTTAAAATACCTTGCATGATAGGGACAAGCTCCCATGCAATATCTGCATCCAAAACAACGTGTATAAATCTGGCTGACAATCCCTGTATCATGGTTATAATCTGTTGCAGTTGCAGGGCAGACGGAAACGCAGGGTGAATGCCCATGATCCCCTTTCCCTCCACAGTGCTGACAAGGCCTTGGCAAATATGCGACTTGTGTATCAGGAAAGGATTTACCATTGGTTAATTTATAAACACGCATCCAGGTGATGC
>JAOZRF010000281.1 GCA_029940245.1 Desulfobacula sp. | reverse complement strand
TCCGGACATTGTCACCATTATTGACGCCCCTCCCGGGACCTCATGTCCCGTTATTGCCGCAATGACTAATGCAGATTTTATCCTTCTGGTAACGGAGCCCACCCCGTTTGGCCTTCATGATCTGAAACTTGCCGTTAAAACCGTAAAAATTCTTGGCATACCCCACGGGCTTGTCATCAACCGTGCAGGCCTGGGGAATGATGCCGTCAAAATATATGCTCAAAAGGAAAATATTCCCATACTCATGGAGATCCCTTTTGATAAAAAAATTGCACAAATTTATTCCAAAGGCCGGATGATCGTAGACAAAATGCCTGAATATAAAACAAAATTTCAAAACTTGTTTGAGAAAATTAAGCAATTGGTGGAAAGTGGGGGACAAAACATATGAAAGAACTTGTTATTTTAAGTGGAAAAGGCGGTACAGGAAAAACAAGCATTACAGCAGCCTTCACCTCCCTGGCCGAGAACATGATTCTTTGTGATGCAGATGTTGATGCTGCAGATCTTCACCTGCTTTTAGAACCTGATTTTAAAGAATCCTCTGATTTTATTGGGGGCAATGAAGCCATTATCAACCCTGAAAAATGCACCCGGTGCGGTCGATGTATTGAGGTTTGCAAATTCGATGCTGTCAGTTTTAATACTGTCAGAGATACATTTGAAGTTGATCCCATTGAATGTGAAGGATGCGGGGTTTGCGTTGATCTATGCCCGGAACAGGCCATTGATTTTCCTGAAACCATTTGCGGGCAATGGTATATTTCAAATACACGATTTGGCCCCATGGTACATGCAAGACTTGGCATTGCCCAGGAGAATTCAGGAAAGCTGGTTTCTCTTGTCCGGCAGGAAGCAAGAAAAATTGCAAACAAAAATAATCTTGATTTGATTCTGACAGATGGCCCTCCCGGCATTGGATGCCCTGTCATTGCATCCATTGGTCAGGCAACTGCCATATTGATCATTGCCGAACCAACGGTTTCAGGCATCCATGACATGGAAAGAGTAGGACAACTTTCCAAGCATTTTAACATCCCTGCCATGGTCTGTATCAACAAATATGATCTGAATTTAGATCAAACAGAAAAAATTGAAGCTCTTGCCAAAAAGGACCACATTGCTGTCGTGGGCAAAATCTCATTTGATAAAATTTTTACAGAAGCCATGATCCAGGCAAAAACTATTTTTGAGTACAACAAAAATTCACAGGCCGGTATTGAGGTGCGGCAAGTTTGGGACAATATTCTGTCCCTGCCACATTTCAATAATCCTGTGACCAATAATATAATGCAACATTTATAGGAGTTATTAAATTATGAAAAATGGAAGAATAGCAATCCCTTCAAACGGTCAGGGCGGTCTTGACGGAACAAGATCCGGGCATTTTGGACATTGTGATGTGTTTACTTTTATTGACGTGGAAAACGGTGAAATAAAAGAAATTTCCGTTCTCCAGAACCAGGAGCATGCCCAGGGCGGTTGCATGGTACCGGTCAATCTTTTGTCTGACAACAGGGTAACCGCTTTGGTTGTCGGCGGTATCGGCATGCGGCCTTTGATGGGGTTTAAACAAGTAGGTATTGATGTTTATCATGACGATCAGCGTGCAGAAATCGAGCCTGTAGTAAGGGATCTTATTGCGGGCAAACTACAGGAAATCACAAATGATCAGGTCTGCGGCGGCGGCGGACAGGTATAATAAAGTATAAAGGAGAATGCTAAAATGAAGATAGCTGTCACATCTCAGGGAAATACTCTGGATTCCCAGATTGATCCAAGATTTGGAAGAGCTGCGTATATTATCATTGTAGATACACAAACACTTGAGTTTGAAGCCTTTGATAACAATGAAAATAAAAATGCATTCAAGGGTGCGGGAACCCAGGCTGCGGCAATGGTCTGTGATAAGGAAGCAGAAGTGCTGCTGACCGGATTTTGCGGCCCCAATGCCTTTAAAACCCTGGAGGCTGCAGGAATAAAAGTGGCAAATGATCAGAGCGGACGGGTAATTGATGCTGTCCAGAAGTTTAAACAGGGCAATGTTGTTTTTGCTGATGTCGCCAACAAGGACGGCCACTGGTAAACCATACAAATATGCAAACGAGGTCAGGCTTGTTTTATTGTGTTTTTATCAATAAATCTATATCAAAATGCAATAATGCAAGTCTGACCCCACTCAAATCTGCCAACTCCGAAAGTTGACTTTATTAAAATAAGGAGAAAAGAAATGCCCCTTTATGAGTTTAAATGTGAGGATTGCAGCAAATATAGTGAATTTCTCATTATCGGGACACAGGATAAACCAGTATGCAAATCATGTGGCAGCACGAACATGACAAAACAGCTATCAGCCCATTCTTCAATGTCAGGCCCGGCCAAAAACAGCATGCCGGGATTCGGAGACACAGCCTGTTGTGGTTCTTCACCCGGCCAGGCTGCCGGTTGTGCAGGACCTGGAAGCTGTTGCGGGAAAAAATTTTAATCATGAATAATCTGGATGATTTTTTGGATAACCTTCAAAATGAAATATTTGAAGAGGCTAAAAAAGAGCTTGGAAAAAAAGGTTTTCAAAGGTGGCGTAATCCTAAATTTAATGGAAGGATGGAAAATCCAGACGGACATGCCAGGGTAACAGGGGAATGTGGAGATACCATGGAAATATATTTAAAATTTGAACATAATCGAATCTCTGATGCTTCCTATTTTACCAATGGATGCGCTTCAAGCGCTATTGCAGGTTCCTTTGCAGCAGAACTGACCCTGGGTAAAGACCCGGATGAGATTACGGACATTACAGAAGAAATGGTTTTAAATACAATCGGCAGGCTGCCTGAAAAAGATTTGCATTGTGCAACCCTTGCCGCAAGAACAGTTCAGGAAGCACTCAGCAGTTATATGAGAAAAAAAGGATGATGTGATGGCAGTATACAGCTATGGCGAAAGAACCCCACAAATTGGAAAAAATTCATATATCAGTGATTCTGCAAGGGTCATTGGTGATGTAACCATTGGTGAGAATTGCTATATTGGCCATGGTGCCATTGTCAGAGGGGATTACGGGAAAATTATCATTAGACCCGGAACCGCCATAGAAGAAAATGCCATTCTCCACATCAAACCCAATGGAATTCTTGAATTAGAGGAAAGCGTTACTATAGGCCATGGGGCGATTATACATGGCAAGAGAATAAAATCCCATGCTGTCATTGGCATTGGCTCTGTTCTTGGTTTTGATGTCGTCATCGGATCATGGGCTATTGTTGCTGAAGGCTGTGTTGTGCCGCAGAACTCAATCATTCCCGATGAAAAAATTGCTGGTGGTGTTCCTTTTAAAATCATTGGAGATGTCCGGCAAAAGCATAAGGATTTCTGGATATATGGAAAACAGCTCTATGTTGATCTTGCCGGAGAATACCCTGAAAAATTTAAAAGACTAAGCTGATAGCCGTTCAAAAGTTAAATAAAACAATTGAGGCCTATAATATTAACACTTACGGCAGAGGATCAAGCATAATGAAATTTGAACAAATCATTATTGAAACAGGCAGAAACCATGTTGCAACACTAATTTTAAACCGCGCTGAAAGCATGAACACCTTTAGCAGCCAGATGGCGTTTGAACTGAATCAGGCACTTATTGATCTGGATTCAGATCCATTGGTCCGGGTCATTCTTTTAAAGGGAGCCGGCAGGGCATTTTGTGCCGGAATTGACGTGACAGAGCTTACAGGAAAAACAGCCATTGAATACCGCGAATGGATAGGAAAAATGGAGCAACCCCTTGTTACCATTTCAAAACTGAAAAAACCGGTCATTGTACAGCTTCATGGGGTTGCCGCAGCAAACGGCATGGGCCTTCTGGCAGCAGCAGATCTGGTCATTGCCGCAGACAATGCCCGCATGGGCCTTACCGCCATCAACGTCGGACTCAACTGCATCGGACCTGTCCTTCCCGTCGCAAGATGTGTGGGCCGTAAAAAAGCATTGGAATTATTGTTCTTTGGAAATTTGATAAAAGCTGACGAAGCCCTCTCTCTTGGCCTGATAAATAAAATTGTCCCACAAGAAGACCTTGAATCCCAGGCTCTTCAATGGGCCGAGGAACTGGCTCAAAAAAGTCCCATTGCCCTACAGATTGCAAAAACTGCATTTTATCATTCCGAAGACATGAGTTATGAAGCGCAGTTTGCCTATATGAATGAAGCCTTTGCCAGGCTTTGCACCACAGATGATGCAAAAGAAGGCGTAAATGCATTTTTTGAAAAACGTTCCCCGGTCTGGCAGGAAAAATAAAGCACCTCTCTTGAGACCCATTAATTTTATGAATAGAGTATAAATATCATGGGTAAAAAACGCGTCATAGAAAAAAAAATCAACCAATTGCCGGCAATATTATCCAGGTACCTGTGAATTATCTTTAGTGAGACATTAACCATTCAAGGTATTCAAAAACAGACCCGGCCAAATAGAACGGAAGGTTCAATAATATAAAATCTTTTCCGTTTAAGGTTTTAATTT
>JAOZRF010000280.1 GCA_029940245.1 Desulfobacula sp. | reverse complement strand
TTGGAAGAAGTTTTCCATCTTCACCCATACGTCCTTTTCCCGTAGCAATAATCTTGCCCTCTGCTGGTTTTTCTTTTGCTGTATCCGGGATAATAATACCGCCTTTGGTTTTTGTATCCTCTTCAACGCGCTCAACCAGAATTCTGTCACTAAGTGGTCTTAAACTCATGATCATTTTCTCCTTTTTACGTATTGTTTGTTGTGTTAATGTAATCGATTTATTTTTTTCGACTTTAATCTTTTGAATTTATAATCTTTTTTTAAAAGCAGTTTTCATTACTTGGATTTTGTTTCTGCTGCTTTTTTTGTAACCGGCTTTGTTTCTGTATCAGGTTTTGTTTCTGCTTTTGTTTCTGTTCCAGGTTTTGTTTCCGTTCCAGGTTTTGTTTCTGTTCCGGTCTTGGCTCCGCCATAATCCGTCACATACCATCCTGAACCTTTCAAATGAAATGTGCTTTGAGAAATAATTTTTTTTAAATGTCCTTTACAATGAGGGCAGATTTCAAGAGGTGAATCAGAAATTTTTTGAAGTGCTTCTTCTATTTGTCCACATTTGGTACATTGATATTCATAAACTGGCATTTCAATTCTCCGTTATCCTTTTGTATCCTTGAAAAATCAAAGATAAAGTAATAAGTCTTTTACCCTTGTCAAGGCGGCTCATCCAATTTTTTTAACTATATTTCTGATCCTGAATTCACAAACCAATCCTTATAAAATTCAAATACTTTGCTTAACCCTGGAACAGATATCGGCTTTAAAATCATGTAAGTTAAACAATGCACTTTGTGTTCTTCATCCAGAGTTACCTCAGCTTCATCCTTGTTTTCATACCGTTGTTTAAATTTTGAGAACCTGACAATATGAACCAGTTCATGGGTCAGTATATATAAAAGGAAAGGCTCTAATAACAGGTCCTTTTTTTTTGAAACCATTGTCAGAATGGCATTGTCCTGAAGACATACTTTGTAAAGGCTGAATGAAGAAGACCCGAGTGATACATCTTTTTTACGGCCTTCATATTTTATAACCTGGGCAAAAGGACCGTCAATGCATTCATGAAAAGCCAGATCTTTGGCTGTTTTTATATCATACCTGTTTTTAAGCCACTGCCCGGAAGACATTTTAAAATAATTATTGACCAGCTCTTCTGAAAGTTTTACTGCTCCATCAACTTTTAATAGTTCTTCTGTATTAAAGCATCTTAATGTCTGCATTCAGGGCCTGTTATTATCAAAATAAAAAATTGGACTTTTAAACAAATATTATGATATAGTTTTTGTTCAGCTAAATTGAAATAAAAAATATTATAATCTTACCTTAAAGGAGGTGATTTTTTTGAGTAGTGTAATGAAAAAAAGAAAAAAAAAAATGAGGAAGCATAAACACAGAAAACTCCTTGCCAAGACCAGACACCAGAGAAAGAAAAAATAGCTGCTGAAATATGGGGGGTGGTATTGAGTTGCAGACTGCTCAACTCAATACTCAAACCCCAGTGGTGTATCTACTTTTCAATACCTTTAAAATATTTCATAAAATCAGAATCTGTTGAAAGAATCAGGGTACTGTCTTTTTTCATGGTTTCCTTATAGACTTCCATTGTCTTTACAAACGCATAAAAATCCGGGTCAACGCCATAGGCGTCCGCATAAATCTTTGTAGCAGCGGCATCAGCATCACCCTTAATTGTCTGGGAATCTTTATAGGCCTGAGATTTAATGACCTGAAGTTCTTTTTCCTTTTCACCTCTTATATTACTTGCTTCACCCATACCTTCTGCCCGATATTTCTCGGCAATCTGATTTCTTTCGGCAATCATCCTGTTATAGACAGCCTCCCGGACATTTTCAATGTAGTTGATTCGTTTAATTTTGACATCCACAAGTTCAATACCAAACTGAACCAGTTTTTCACTGGCCTGTTTTAAGATTCGTTTTATGATCTCATCACGGCCCAGGTCAATTTTATATTGAATCCTTTTTCTATTTTCATCCACCAGTGACTCAAAGGTATCCATTGGCCGATCCGTATTACGAACACTTTCCACAAGAGAATAGGATGTTACAAGATTCCTCATGGCAGGATCGATAATATCATTCAGACGTTCAAGCGCGGCCATTTCATTGGTAACGGTCTGAAAATACTTTACAGGATCAACAATCTTCCATCTTGCAAAGACATCCACCCAGATATAGGTTTTATCTTTTGTAGGTACCTGGCCTGGATCACCATCCCAGGTTAACAGATTCTTGGGGAAAAAATTGGCAACTTGAAAAAACGGCAGCTTGAATTTTAAACCGGGTGTGGTCACAGGTTTGCCCACTACCCTGCCAAACTGGGTGACCAAAACCTGCTCAGTTTCATCAACAATATAGGCAGCGCTATACACCAATACGATGCCGGCGGCGACGACAATTAATAATAAAGTTTTAATAATACTATTCATTTTTTACTCACTTTTTTTAAGGAAACTGTTTTGAAGAGCAGGGGAAGAGCCTGTACCCATATTTAAAAAAGGCAATAGGTTTTTCTGTTCAGAATCAATAATATACTTGGGTCCAAGATTGGGGAAAATTTTCAGCATTGATTCCAGATACATCCTCTTTTTTGTGACTTCTTTGGCCTTTGCATAAGCCTTGTAGACTGCAGTAAATTTTGCAGCATCACCCTGGGCTCGGTTAACCCTGTCAATGGCGTACCCTTCTGCATCCTTTATGACCCTTTGGGCTTCACCACGGGCCAGAGGCACGGCTTTATTATATTCTTCCCTTGCCTTATAAATTGTTTGTTCTTTTTCCTGAATGGCCTGGTTCACTTCATTAAAAGACGACTGGACAGGTTGCGGCACATTGGTTTTTTTCATTTCAAGATTAACAATCCTAATACCGGACTCGGCCGTATCCATTTCATTTTGAAGTTTTTCCTGGGCAGCCAAAGCAATCTCTTCACGCTTGCTGATGACCTCATTAATGCTTCTGTCTCCCACAACCGTTCGCATGGTGGCCTCTGACATATCCCTTAAAATGGCTCTTACATCCTTTACCTTGAACAGATAATCACTGGGATTGGAAATTTTGTATTGCACAATCCATGGGACTACTGCGACATTCAGGTCTCCGGTTAACATCAGCGAACTACCCTGGGAAGAACTTTCACTTACAGTCCTGTAATTACTGGAACCTGAATCTGATCGCAACCCGAATTCTTCCTTATATATTCTTTTCACCTTTACCTTGGTGACTTTTTCAATGCCGGATGGAAGCTTGAAGTTCAACCCGGGCTGTGCAATTCTGGAGTATTTGCCAAACCTCTGAATAACACCAACTTCTTCTGTTTTAATTGTAAAAAAAGTGGACGACCCGAAAAATAAAACCAGAAGAACAACCGCAACAAGCAAGATCCCTGGAAATTTAAAGCCTTTTAATTTATTCAAAAGTTCATCCATCTGGGGAGGTATCGGCATATTTGGCCCACCACCTTCTCTCTTGTTCTCAAATTTTTCTTGATTTTGTCTTAGTTTTTCCCAATCCCAATTCATAAATAATCCCTGTAAATTAATTTTATTTAAAGCTACATTATTGACATAAAATATAACCATATTTATATGTATCAACCCCAAAAGGCAATATTTAATTTAGTGCTTTGGACAAATCTGAATTCTGAAATATATTTTTGGTATATTTATGATTATATAATATGCTATGCTATGCTATGCTATGCTATGAACCAGTGCCTGAACGAGAAACCAGAAATATAGTTTTTCAATTGTTTTAGGATTTAATATTTAGGATTTAGGTTACTTAAAACTTAAATCCTAAATTTTAAAATTGAGTTAGGTATATTCACTTGAACAAAAAAAATAAAAACGGCAAATTGATTCACATCAGCGATATCTTAAGCAAGGCTCTTGCCGGATACAGACCTGCCGGGGATACCCAGATGATAAGAATATGGGACATCTGGGATAAGGCCGTTGGGAAACCCATTGCCATGAATGCCAAACCAGATTCTTTTAAGGACGGGATACTCATTATCAATGTATCATGCTCTGCCTGGATTCATCAGCTCAAATTCCTTGAAAAAGAAATGATTTTAAATATAAACAAAAAACTTGACCCTATTCTGGTCAAACAACTCCGGTTTAAAATTGGAAAAATTATCAGCTGATCCTTTATTATTCAGCCGGGAAATAAACATATCCCAGCCAGAAAAAGGATATCGATTTTCCATGGATCCTTTTATCCTTGCTGCCCATATTCAACCAAAAGGGTTTCAAAAGATCATTGATATTGGCTGTGGCTGCGGAATCATCACCTTGATTCTGGCAGCAAGACATCCTGGTATAAAGATCACAGGTGTTGAAATTCAAAATGACCTGGCACGGTTTGCCAGAGAAAATGTGATGAACAACGGGCTTAAAAACGCGATCCATATCATGCATGAAAATATTAAAAACATAGATGTCTCCGACATAAACGGAAAAGCAGATAATATTCGTATGACTCTCAGAAACGGTAGCACTT
>JAOZRF010000279.1 GCA_029940245.1 Desulfobacula sp. | reverse complement strand
GGCCAATTTGGCCCAAAGGAGAAAACAAATGTCTAAAGTATTATTAAAAAATATTGGAACCATTGTCAGTGGCGATATTAAAAACCCCATTATCAAAGGGGATTGCATCTTTATTGAAGACGGTAAGATCAGCCAGATTGGTGACTTTGAAACACTTACGCGCAAAGACGCTGACAGGATCATTGACTGCAACGGCACAACCATAACCCCAGGTCTTATTGATTCCCACTGCCATAGTATTCTGGGTGATTATACATCCCGTCAGAATCAAACAGGATTTCTTGAAAGTGAACTCCATGGCGGTGTAACCACAATGATTTCCGCGGGGGAAGTCCATCTTAAGGGCCGCCCCAAGGACCCGGCCGGGGTAAAGGCCCTGGCAATCCTTGCGTCCAAATCCTTTACCAATTTCAGGCCGGGAGGTGCCAAGGTTGAAGGCGGGGCCGTGATATTGGAAAAAGGGCTGACACTGAAAGATTTTCAAGAAATGGCAAAAGAAGGGGTTCACATTGTCGGTGAAATAGGACTAGGTTCGATAAAAAACCCTGAAGAAGCAGCACCCATGGTAAAATGGGCAAGGGAGTGCAACATGACCATCATGATGCACACTGGTGGTACTTCCATTCCCGGCTCCAGCACAGTGACCGCTGATATGGTCATAAAGACAGACCCTGATATTGCCTCCCATGTCAATGGAGGGCCCACTGCGGTTTCCTTTAAAGAGATAGAAAAACTGGTTGAAAATACACAGATGGGCTTGGAAATTGTCCATTGCGGTAATCCCCTGATAGCCGTTGAGGCAGGCAGACTTTTTGTGGAAAAAGGTGTTCTGCACAGGGTTATCATTGGAAATGATGCGCCGTCGGGAACAGGGGTGGTTCCTTTGGGAGTTCTCAGAGTCATTAATCACCTGGCAAGCCTGACCCCCATCACAGCTGAACAGGCCATTTGCATGGCAACTGGCAACACTGCCCGTATCCATAAGCTGAACCGGGGTATTATTGAGCCCGGCATGGAAGCAGACCTTGTGATTATGGATACCCCCATGGGATCAGTGGGAAAGGATGCTTTATCTGCCATTGAAGCAGGTGATGTGCCAGGGGTGGCCATGGTTCTGGTGGATGGTGAAATTGTGGTTCAAACAAGCAGGAATACTCCCCCAGCCACACGTAAACCCGTTATATTATAAACCCGGCTGTTATTTAAACGGGGGTTATCAGGAGAATTATTGTGCAAGTCAATCTGGAATTATGTACTGGATGCGGTTTCTGCATAAGGGACTGCCCGGTTGAAGCCATAAATATCGTCAAAAAAAAAGCAAGAATTGATTCTGCAAAATGTACCCATTGTAATGTTTGTTTCAGAGTATGCCCTGAAAAAGCCATTATTGTCCTGGATGATGTACCTGAAACAAGTGTTGAATGTGATGCCTGTCCCATTAAATGCCGGGTACCTGTGAATGCTCTGGGAGCCTGCCAGAGATATTTTAATCAGGGCGGTATCCTTGTAAGAACAACTCTGGTTCATACCTTTGATGATGTCAAGAATATTGTGGGTCCCGAACCTGTAGAAATTATAAGAAAACCGGTTATCACGGCCATTGGGTCCGGCACGACCTACCCCTGCTGCAAACCGGCTCCTTATATTGTCAGTGAAAAACGAAATGACATTGATGTTGTCACTGTGGTCACGGAGGTTCCTTTGAGCTACAGCTCCGTACTGGTTAAAGTTGATACGGACGTGAACATTGGAAAGGAAGGATCAAAAATTTTTATTGGCAAGAGGGTTGTAGGAATGGTTGAAACCGAACAATATGGATCAAAGATGCTTCATATTGGCGGGGTTAACCGGCTCACTGGAGAAAACGGATTTCTTGTGGCAAAAACCATCACTGATATTGCCAATCAAAAAGAGGTGAAACTCAAGATTGAAAACGGAAGCCGGCTGAACATTCAAGTGGGACAACCCCCCATAATAGATGGCAGGACCATTGCTAAAATGAGAGTGGGGTGCGGCAGTGCAGTGCTTGGGATTTTTGCGCCACAGCTTTGCCTTGTAGCCGACGAGGTCATTGTCCTGGATTCACATGTCACAGGGCTCATGAGTGAGCATGTAGCAGGCAATTATGCCGGCGTAAAACCCAGTGGTGTTTCATTGAAATTCAAGAAAAGCACACCAGGCCGCTATTTTGGAGATCATGGACAGGGGTGGGGGGCCACCTCCATCACAAAGCCCGAAGATATCATTGATTCCGTGGACATGACCATTGCAAAGGAAGGCATGACCATTCTTATTACCGAGACCACAGGACAAAACGGGGCCATGTTCAAGCTGGACAGCCAGGCCAGACTTATGAGCATTCCCATGACGGAAAAGGCAGACTTTGCTCTTAAAACAATCAATGATTCCTGTGAGCCCTCTCTTGTTTCTGCCATGTACACGGCAGGAAGTGGTGGAAGTGCAAGGGCAGGTGTAACAAAATTCCCCATTAAACTGACCCGGGCTGTGCATGAATCCAGGGCCAGCCTTACCATTGGGGGAGCTTTTGCATATGTTATGCCTGGCGGCGGTATATCCTTTATGGTGGATGTAAGCCGGGTGAAATCAGGATCATTCTATTGGACCCCGACACCTGCCACCATCTGTCCTGTCGAGTATACCATGGAATTAAAAGACTATAAGGCCATAGGCGGGCATGTTGAGGCCATGAAGCCCTTTAAGGCCAATGAACCATTTAAATCGTCTCCTGGTTTACAAAAGGATGAAAAATAAGATCTTTTACCCATGACAGATCAAACTATTGTAAAACTGGAAGACCAAACCGGAGTGATGGCCCAAAACGGTCCCATGCGGATTATTATCCAGGCGTGGGACAAAAAAAGGCCTGATCTCAAATTGGCTTTAAAAGCAGCTGAATTTGCTTTTACCTGCCTTGCACAGGTTGCACAACAACAAACAATCCTCAGGCACCACCACAATTATTTGCCCAAAGGATTGGAGCCCATCCCCCGGGAAATGGTGGAGAGTGTAATGGTCACAGGAGAAAAGGATTTGACACCAATGGCAGCCGTGGCAGGCAGTATTGCTGATGCAGTTGCAGACTGGCTGTTCAATCGCAAAATGAGCCGCGTTATTGTTAATAACGGGGGTGATATTGCCATAAGGCTTGCAGAAAATGAAACTGCCAGAGTCGGCATCAGAACTGATATTAAAACTCAGGCGATATCCCATGTGGTGGAATTGTCATCTCGACACTCTTGCTGGGGTATTAATACCAGCGGTTTGGGTGGAAGGAGCCTGACCCGGGGGATTGCTTCGGCTGTAACCGCCTTTGCCAGAACCTCATCCCTTGCCGATGCAGCAGCAACAGCCATTGCCAATGCCTGTTTTGTAAAAGATGATGCCATTATTCAGGTCATAGCTCAGGAAATTGACCCACTTACGGATATCCGGGATATTCCGGTTACAGTGAAGGTCGGACAATTGAGAAAAACCTCTGTTATACAGGCCATGAATAAGGCAATAAAAAAGGCGGAACAATATATTGGAATGGGGATCATACAGGGTGCGTTTATAGCAGTGGGGAATGAATTTTTATCAACCCATGGCTTTAATAAAAGGATTGCCCCATTGAAATCTATTTGTCCTCAAACACAATATTATTAAATAAATTATTGGGTTAACCTAAAACACAAAAAAAAGGAGAGTCAGGCATGAAACACATCAGTTTTATTATCGCAGCATTATCTTTTGCAGGCGTTTTTCTTTTATTTCACACAACCATGTCCATTGCAGAAGAAAAAACAGGGGTCATTGTGGTGGATGTTCAGGGTGATTTCACCACATTAAAGAACGGATCTCTGGCATGTAACAGTACGGACAAGGCCTATGTTGATAAAGTGGTGGAGGCTACCAGAGCCCTCAGCAAAAAAGGATACCTTGTCTTTGCCACACAGGACTGGCACCCGGCAGACCACATGTCGTTTTTTTCAAACCACGCAGGGAAAAAACCCTATGAGGTTATGAAAATTGATGGAAGAACACAGGTCCTGTGGCCGCCTCATTGTGTGCAGGGAACAGAAAATGCCAGAATCCTTGTGGACAACAATCTGTTCATGGCTGTCGTGAAAAAAGGCAAAAATCCAAAATATGACAGCTACTCCGGTTTTCAGGACGATGGGGGTGATATAACAGAAATGAATTCCATACTGAAAAGAAACGGGATACAAAAGCTTTTGGTGTACGGGATCGCAACTGACTACTGTGTAAAGGCAACTGCCATAGATGCAGTTGAAGCAGGGTTCAAAGTCACAGTCATAGAGGATTTGTGCAGGTACGTAGCACCCGACACATCGGCAAAGGCATTGCAGGAGATGAAGGATAAAGGAATAACCATAGTAAAGGAATTATCGTTGTAAAAAGCCTGGGAAAATCTATCCGCCACAATCATTTTCATGACTGAGGTCTTAGGGGTTCCTTATGACCGCCACGGGGAGAAGATTTCTTCTTCTCCCCCTACCGATGTTTTAAAATTCT
>JAOZRF010000278.1 GCA_029940245.1 Desulfobacula sp. | reverse complement strand
AAGAGAGCTTTTTGAAAGTCTTGCATTAATTAATAAAACGGGAATTTTGCTTTTTTCCATTTCATATAAAAAATTGGGCCACAAATCTGTTTCAATAATAATCACAGCATCAGGTTCTATAGACCTGATTATTTTTTTAACACAATAGCCCAGATCAAAAGGAAAAACTCCCAATTGAACTTTAAAACCTGTATCTTCTTTAAAAAGCAATTGTTTTGCCATATCAAAACCCGTCTTTGTTGAAGTCGTAAAAACAATATCCAGGTCTTTGTATTGTTCTTTTAATACTCTGACAAATGGCAGAGATGAGATGACTTCTCCCACTGAAAGGGCATGTATCCAGATTCTTTTTTTTCCGGCTTGTTTTGGTTTTAAACCCGTTCTGAATCCAAATCTTGAAAGCATATTTACCCTTCTTTTTTTCGAAAAAAGATAGAACGCCGGAAAAAAAGGAAGAACAATGACAAATAAAATATTAATGATTGTTTTATACAAAAAGATCATTTGGTTTTCTTTTCTTTACCATTATTCCGTATTGATTAAATAAAGGATGCCGAAACATAAAAAAAATAAATTGGCTGCCCAGGCACTGACAATGGGCGGCAGAATTTTTCCATATCCCATAGACAGACAGAATCCATACATGATCCAGTACATGAATGCGATCACAACACCGATGGCTATGGCCACCGGGATATTTTCCTTTACAAAGGATCGCATACCAGTGGCTGCACCCGTCAAAGCCATAATGATACAAATAAAGGGAAATGCAATTTTCCCATTCAAATCGACGATATAGGTTGTTGCATCGTATCCTTCTTCTTCAACCGTATTGACATATTTTTTCAATTCAAAAAAACTCATTTCCTCAGATTTTTTTGAAACCTCTCCAAGGTCTTCCGGCTTAAATGCAAGGGGAATCTTTTTTTTATCATATAATTTTACATCATAATCCATGGTGTTTTCGATATGGATCTGCTGGATAACATTTTCAAACACCCATTCTCCATGTTCAAAATATCCTTTTTGTGCATCACTTCTTGATTCAAGACTGAAATTTTTTCTTAAAGAAGTGATGGTGATACCGGATATTAATTGATTGACAGGATCATAAAAATTAATATGAACCAGTCTGTTTTCCGACTTAATCCAGATATCTTTTCTTGCAATAGAATAATTTTTCTTCTTTTTTATCACATTGTATTTTATAAAATTGGCCCTGGCCATGGAAACAGGAATAATGGTTTCCCCTAAAAAAAACATGGAAACGGCAAGAATCACACTGATCATAATGGCAGGTTTTATAAGGAAATAAACACTGATGCCACTGGATCTGATGGCTAAAAGCTCATTGTTCCTGTTCATCAGTCCAAAAACTGTAATTGTTGCGAGCAGAATACCTGCCGGGGTCAGTTGAACAAACATGAAAGGAACTTTTAACAGAACATATCCAAACGCGCATAAAAGGGAAAGATCTGAATTTAACCACCGATCCATCTTGGAAAGATAATCAATAAACACAAACAGGACCAGAATCATCCCCTGGATGATGAAAAAAAACTTTAAAAATTCCTTTAACCAGTATTTATGCAGACAAAACATAAGTTATAATTTTCTTTTTACCCTTTTTTTAATTCTTTTTTTAACATCATCTGCAATCCTTTTTATAAACGCTGGAACCGTGACCGGTTTTTCCCCGGCATTCCTGACAAGAAAAAAAATCCCGATTCCTCCCATAATAACATTTGGCAACCACATACCTAAAACAGGAGGATAATCTCCTGTTTCTCCGGCTGACCAGCCGACCGCAAGAAGAAAGTAATACAGAAGGAAAAAACAAATCCCAAGCCCAAATCCGGAAGACCGTCTCAAAGATGCCGATTGAATTCCCAGAGGAAATGCGAGCAGACCTAAAGACAGACAGGCAAAAGGAATAGAAAATTTTTCATGAAATTCCATAAGAGCGGCGCTCAAAGCCACTTTATCTTTAATCCCCGACCTTATAAGCCGCATCAGATCCGCGAGATTTCTTTCATCCAGTTCCTTTGATATTTCCCCCGTGTCTTTATTCATTCTGTTCAAATCAATATTGATATTATAATTTTCAAATTGAATGCTGCTTACAGATTTTTCATCAACATCCACCTGATTGATTACCCCATTATAAAGTCTTATCGTATACACCTGACCCTCTTTAAGTCGTATCAATTTCCCCGAGGGCGCAATAGAAATATTGACGACTCCTTTTGTTCTTCTGTCTTCAATAAAAACATCTTTTAATGCTTTTGTTTTCATGTCCACGTGGGAGACGTAAATCATGACATTTTCCAATTCCAAATTAAATTGTCTTTCCTGCAAGGCTGCATCAATACTTGACCTTGCAATCTCAATACTTTTCTTTTTAATGGACAGTTTTCCCCAGGACACCCCAAAAACAGTAATGCCCATTGTCAAAAAAACTCCTGAAAAACAAAAAATCAACACAGGTGGCAATAATTTATATAAAGATACACCAGCACTTTTTAATGCGATGATCTCATTTTCCTGTGACATGTGCATAAACGTCAAAAGGATAGATATCATGACGGACATGGGAATGGTAAATTCCAGAAATCTTGGAAGCGTATAAACAAGCATCAAGGCAATAGCCAAAATATCGGCATTGTAATTCACAACTATATTGGTGATTTCCGGTATCCGTGTCATCAAAAAGACAAATGTAAGAAAAAACAGACTAATGGCAAAGGGAGACAGAAGTTCCCTGAAAATATATCTGTTTATCATATTAAAATTTTTCATTTTCAGGAAAAATATAAGTTAGCGGACAAATAGTCAAGATAAGTTAAAAAGATTGGGTTTTAATTCCCTGATTTTAATGATAATAAATTGTTTATGAAATGTGTTATAATAGCCAATGGTGACCTTGAATACACCATGGACATTCTACGCGTGATAAAGGATGCCCAGATGATTATAAGTGCGGATGGCGGTGCCAGACATTTAAGAGCTTTAAATATTTTACCCCATGTAATGATAGGTGACTTTGATTCAATCCATCCTGATGATCAAGTATTTTTCAAAAAAAAACAGGTAAAAACATTGACCTTTTCTTCACGAAAAGACCATACTGATACCGAGCTTTGCCTGTCCTGGGCCCTGGAAAACAATGCAACGGATATCACTTTTCTGGCTGTCACCGGCATAAGACTGGATCATACCCTGGCCAATATTTTTCTGTTAAAAAAACTCGCTAAACAGAATATTCCTGCCAGAATTATAAATAAGAACAACGAAATTCATATCGTAACGGATTTTATAGAGTTTAAAGGTGGGCCCAAAGACTTTTTATCCATTATCCCCATTACGGAAAAAGTTACCGGAATCACGCTTAAAGGGCTTGAATATCCCCTGGTTGATGCGACCTTGGAAATGGGATCTTGTCTTGGTGTCAGCAATGCGTTTAAGGAAACTTTTGCATCTGTTTCCATAAAAAAAGGCGCACTGATTGTCATAAAATCAAAAGATTAACTTAAGATAGTCAACTTTCGGAGTTGCCAAATTTGAGTGGGGTCAGGCTTGTTTTATTGCATTTTTGCTATAGATTTATTGATAAAAACACAATAAAACAAGCCTGACCCCATCTGCAACTAAGATAGACTTGTAAAGGCTGAAATCATATCAGAATTAAAAAAAACTGAACCTGTTAATCACCCACAACCGCCGGAGCCACAACTCCCGCATCCAGATAATTCTCCCATGTCCATATTGGAATCAAGATGAAATCCCATCCCCGTGAAATCAATTTTAATATTTTCAGCTTTTTGCATAAACTCTTTCTCAACAACAAATTTTAAGCCTTTCACATCAAAGGTATCATCATTGTCTTTTGGCTCATCCAGAGCCATGGCAAGAGAAGGGCCGCCTCAGCCGCCGGAATTGAGAAAAATCCGAATGGGAGTGGGTTCTTTGCCCTGGAAATATTCATTTATCTGCACTTTTGCAGGATCTGTCAAAACAATCATTGTAAAACTCTCCTTCTTAATTTATTTATTTTTCAAGGTTATTCTGGGCCTTGATTATTTGATTCTAACCATACACTTGTTGTATGTCAATATTTTGATATCTATTTTCCTTTAATTCTACTGGTTTTATTTTTCAATAATTGACTATTATCTGTTGCTTTAGTTCATCGGGTTATTATAAAATATCCAGTATGAAACTGTCTGTCTTATATATATCGAACAAAGAATACACTTTTTTTTTAAAAACCGCCATAAAAAAACCTATAATAATCAAAAAATATAAGGACTATCTATGAAAATTCTTGTTACAGGTGGTGCCGGATATATTGGAAGCCATACCTGCGTTGAACTATTAAATGAAAACTATGATGTGGTTGTCTTAGATAATCTTTCCAATAGTTCTGAAGAATCTTTAACCCGGGTAAAAAATATTACCGGCAAATCACTTGATTTTTTTAAAGCAGACCTTTTGAATAAAAAACAGATTCGTGCTGTCTTTTTAGACCATAAAATAGATGCGGTCATTCATTTTGCAGGGTTAAAAGCTGTGGA
>JAOZRF010000277.1 GCA_029940245.1 Desulfobacula sp. | reverse complement strand
TTTTATCTAAAATCTCATCCAGCTCACATTCAAGAATAAAACATAGTACAAAATCAAATTTAAAATATATTTACAAATCCGACGTGTCATTTGATTGTGGATGTGAAAACAATATCTTTAAAGCATCCTGTAATCAAAATTGTCCCATCTATAAAGAAATGTCTGATAAGTATAAAGAAAGAAAGGTCCAGAGATCCAGGCAAACTTGTGATATCAAACCAATTTCAAATAACTATGAACTCGAACAATATTCCCTTAAAGATAAGTATAAAGAGCAGTTTGAAAAAGCATTAGAAACTGCAATTAAATATGTTGAAAAAGGAATTTCAAAAAAAGAAATAGTTAAATCATTAAATAATCAAGATTTCAAAACTCGAACCGGGAAAAAATGGACTTATCCAACGTTCATGAGAGAATTGAAGATGTTTAAGAGCAAATTAGAAGAATAAATGCTCAAGAAATTGTTTTATTTTTAAGATGGTTAAAACCTTGTTTTCATCTTTTTTTCCCAGAATTCTTTTTCTTTCTCCCTCCAGTTGGTTCCATGAAAATGGTTATCATAGAACCCGCCAAGTCTGTCAAACAATTTTTCCCAGGTACTTTTTTTCTTTTCTAATGCAGTAAGTACATCTGAAACATAAATTTCAATATTCACCATCCTGTCTTTAGGAGCAAAATAGGCTGCTCCGTTTTCAGCAGATTTTTTAAGGCTGTCTTCTGACAAGGCATTGGCTGTCAGTATAAGCGCGGGGATCTTTTGATTATTTGCAATTTTAAGCAGTTCAAACCCATTGACGCCCATGATATCCAGGATGGCAATATCATAGGTTTGATTCTCCAGCAGGTGTTTGCCATCCTCAAAAGAAGAGGCCGTGTCTATTTTACACCTATCTAAAAGCTCAATTAAAGACGCCAGCACATCTGGTTCATCATCCACAATAAGAATTGTTTTACCTTTTAACCTGTTTTTTAAACTCATTTTTCCTTCCTGATTTTTTAGGTTATCTAAAATGCGGGGCAACATATTTTTCTTTTTCACTGATGGCAAAAACGATCTGGAGGTAGGGCCTGTCGACACGCCTGTGTATTAACGGACAATGCGCAAGGCCCTTGGGAATAAAGATGACACAGGTTTTGGTCAGCATGTGTTTTTCATCACCCAACTGTAGTTCAAGCTCGGCACCAAGACAGGAGGGATTTTTCGGATCCGAACCCACAAAACATGAAACCGTATCAAAATCATGAAAATGAGACTGCTCAACTGGATCAGGATCGGGAATCATAAAATACCACCTTATATCAACAAGCGTAGGGCACCCCTTAACAAGGTCTGTATTCGCAAAAATTTCCCTTGGAAAGGTCACCCCTTTTACTCCCTCAGTTTTAGAACCACCAGAGTCAGCAACCAAGGGATTGCTAATGATATACTTTCCATATTTACTGTCAGCCAATTCTCAAAACTCCTTGTTTTTTGTCAAAAAATTTTTAGGCAATAGTTGATTTTATTTAAATTTTTATGCCGCTCAGGACCTCAAGCAGCAAATCTGCTGCTTTGTCTAAATATTTTTTTGGAATTGTCAGCGGCGGCATGAATCTGAGGACATTTCCATTTCGACCGCAGGGCACCAGGATAACCCCTTTGGCCATCATTTCCATGATGACTTGTCCCATAAGATCCTCATCAAACGGTTTCTTAGTTTTCCTGTCCTTTACCAATTCAATTCCGATCATAAATCCCCGGCCCCGGACATCGCCGATATACTCAATATTTTTAGCGCCTTTACGCAGTCTCTTTATGGTCTGCTCACCCAATTTGGCAACTCTGTCAACCAGCGCAAAATTGTTCTCTGTGATAATATCGATGTTTGTCATGCATACCGCAGCAGACACTCCATTTGCAGCAAAGGTATTTGGCTGGGAATTATCGGCAATTTTTTGAGCAAGGTCTTTTCTCATGGATAGGCCTGCCATGGGCACGTCTCCCCCCATTCCTTTTCCAAAGGTCAGCATATCAGGTTCAACATCGCTGTGTTCAATGGCCCACATTTTACCGGAGCGCCCGGCACCGGACTGAACTTCATCAACAATAAAAAGTGCGCCATGTTTTTTACAGGATGCTTTTAACCGTTGAAAAAACTCAGGGTTTGGCGCAAGATAGCCGCCTTCACCCTGCTGGGCTTCTATTATCAAGGCGCCCACATCATCGGCTGCTGTGTAAGGTGTGTTCAACAAATATTCCACATAGTCTGCACACATATCCTCACATTTTTTCTGGGTCTTTGTTCCAAAACAGCATCGATATGAATAAGGATAGGGTGCATGGATAACTCCCGGAATAAAAGGACCATAATCTTTTCTGTACTGATCACCAGTGGTCAGAGAGCCACAACCGCAATGAACCCCATGATATGCACCATGAAAGGCAATGATCTGGGATCTTCCAGTGATTTTTCTGACAAACTTAATGGCAGATTCAAGGGCACTGGAACCTGATTGCGTAAAAAAAGTAATACAATTGTCCTTTAATCCTTTTGGCATGATACCAGACACTGTTTTTGCCAGTTGCAAGCGAATAGAACTGCTACAGTCACTTGCATGCATCAATTTGCTGGATTGTTTTTGAATGGCTTCAACAACCCGTGGATGCCGTCTTCCAACCGAGTTCACGGCAACACCTGCTGTGATATCAATATACAGGTTGCCATCCGGATCTTTAACCGTCGAACCAAACCCATCATCAAAAACAAAAGGAAATCTGCCGGCACCTCTTGCCATGGATTCAAACTCAGGCGCCTCCTTAAGCTGTTTTAAGCTTTCAGGCCCTGGAACGGATTTTGTTATTATTTTAGGGGCATCAGGGAAGGACAGTTTTTCAAGATCAGATTCTTTAATCATCAATATTTCTCCTATCAAAAAAAATTTTCATTACTTATTTGGGTGCATAAGTTATTGTTTCACTATTTTAAAACGCTACATCATTTTTCCGGGCAGCCATAACGCCAGCTGAGGGAAAATCATGACCAGTATCAGGACAGCTAACTGCATGGCCACGAAGGGGGGAACCGACTGCCAGACATGCCGTGTGGTAATATCCGGCGGAGCAACCCCTTTCATCATTATCAAGGCCCATCCAAAAGGCGGCGTCAGATAAGCCACCTGCATATTCAAAATAAAAATAATGGAAAACCAGATGGGATCAAATCCAAGTGCAATGGCAATGGGAACAAAAATCGGTGCACACACGGTGACAACTGCATAATCGTCCATGAACATGCCAAGGACAAGTAAAATGAGCTACATTGCGGCTAAAATAATCCACCGGTTGATGTTTAAATCGCTGACCAGTTCAGTCACAAGTGACTGAGCGCCCTGGCTGGTGTAGAAAACACTGAACAGGGTGGCGCCGATCAGTATCCAGAAAACCATTCCACTGATGGACATGGTTTGACGGCAGGAGTCCCACAGCACTTTCCAGGACATTTTTTTTAAAAAAAAACAAATAAAAAAAGACCCGGTTGCACCGACTCCGGCAGCTTCGGTGGGTGTGGCAATTCCAAAAAAAATAGACCCCAGCACCAAAACAATCAACAGAGCAGGCAGCAGGATGTCCCTTAATGAGGAAATCCTGAGACTCCATGTCACAGTTTCTTTAAGCGGCGGTGCATAATCTTTCTGGAGATTGCATCTGATGGTGACATACACCACATATGCAAATGCAGTGAGAAGCCCTGGTACAACGCCGGCTAAAAAAAGTTTTCCGATTGAAACCCTGGCGATATATGCAAAAATTATCATGATAATACTGGGGGGGATTATTTCTCCCAAAACACCGCCTGCCATGACAGACCCCAGGGCAAGGGACTTGTTATAAGATTGTTTCAGCATGGCGGGAACCGCAATAAGCCCCATGGTTAAAATGCCGGGACCAAAACCACCGCACATTGCCAAAGCAACACAAACACCGATGGAAACAATTGCCAGTCCGCCCCGGAGACCAAACAGCCAATATCCGAGTGATTTGAACATGCGATCGGAGATACCTGAATGGAGCAGAAAATTCCCCATGAGCAGGAACAAGGGAATGGTAATCAGATTTGGATCGGTTATCTGCTTATAGGTGGTTGTGGCAACAATGAACAGTGTGTTTGACCCTTCAAGGATAAATGTCAACACCACGGTAATGCCGCCTAATGCAAACGAGACCGGAACACCAAGGATCAGAAGGGCCATTAACCCGCCAAACAGTAATAGGGTGATCATTTCAATGCTCATAACACATAATTTCCTTGTCTATCTGTAAATGATGGCGATCAGTCTTTTGGTTTTGAAAGGATGTAGATACCTTCCAGAAAAAATAATACAGCAGCCAGGGGGATTAGGATCTTCAAGGGATATAACGGAATTCTGAATGCACCGTGGGCTGTTTCGCCGGATGACAATGAGTTTTGGCCCATCCATGTGCCCTGCCAGACCAGGACTCCCATAAAACAGACAAAGGACAATAATGCTAAAAAATCTGCGATCTGTTTTATTTTTTTGGGAAATAAATTATAAAAAATTTCTATTTTGATATGAGCATTTTTTT
>JAOZRF010000276.1 GCA_029940245.1 Desulfobacula sp. | reverse complement strand
GCTTGATAACATGTCCCATGATAGAGTTTCGGATCAACAAAGGTCTCCATTAAAACAGGCTGAAAACCCCACTTTCTATGCCAGTCATCTCTTATCCTGCGGGCAATCTTCCCTAATGCATGGCTGGCTAAATTCTTTACGCTTACCCATGGAAAAATTAAAAATCGAGAATTATTAATAACCCATGCCAAGTTCCGTAGCCTTTGGTTTATTGTCCATCCGATCCATTTGTCTCTTACTGTCATTGATTTTGCTGCACCTGAAAATAACAGGCATCCAAGAATTTTGTGACCACCTTTAATAAAATATCGTGTGGCATATCCAAACGGTTTACTATAACCAAGGTAATGATACCGTAGCATATATTCATTCCACAGCCTGATATCTTTTTTGTCGGTTACAATTTGTAAAATTATATTGTCGAAACCACCTGCTATGTTTTTTATAACAGGCTCAGGCTCGGTGCCGGAAGTCAATACTATCTTTGTTGTCTCTGGTTTAACCTGAATCCGCTTTGCCGGAAGTTGTATAAAACCCTTTGCCTCCAATTTTTCTAACATTTTCAAGCAGGCATCAAATTTGTTGCTGCCTGATGCTGTATGCCATTCCAAATGTTCACAAATTGTCTCTGTTAATTCATGGCGGCTTAAATTTGAAAATAAACTTACAGTTTCCTGCACATCTTTTATCTCTTGGGGGGTAACTTCCCGGCCACAGCAAACCATAGTGAGATCATTTTTTTGAAGCATAGATGTTTCCTTCCGGTTCGGTTTATATATAAGGACAACGCTACATTAGCAAAATTAAAAAACTACGTTTATAGCTTTTTTGCAACAAAAAAAATTATGGTTTTATAGAAACCCTTACTATCATTGACTTAAAAAAAACGTGCGTCAGGACTGAAATTTTGTTATTAGGGTTGTCAGAATTTAGTTTAATATTATAATAAAGATAATATTCATAGCTATTATAACAGCAATTCCTATAAGAGGTGATTTATGACTGATAACAACACGCCCATTACGCCGGAAATAGTTGAAGATGAGAATGAAAATAAAGATGGTCAACTGGTTCAGCAAAGCCTGAAACCGGATATTTTATATCTTATTCCCATTACCGGCCGTCCTCATTTGCCTGCGCAGGTTCAACCCCTCATGGTTAGCAAGAAAAGATGGGAAGAAACGCTGATGAAGGCATCCAAAAAGTCTAAAGAGCTTCTGGGTCTTGCATATGTGAAAGAAGTAAAAGGCAAATATGTTTATAAAGAGGATTTTCCAAAGGTTGGTTGCATTGTCAAGATGCTTAATATAGTGGATGTTCAGGGGAATATTCAATTTATTGCCCAGGGGCTTGAAAGATTTAGAATCAAGCGGTTTCTTTCGGACAAACCGCCTTTTGTTGTCGAGGTTGAGTATTTTAAGAAAGAAAATGAAAAGGACAATGAACTTAAAGCCTATGCCATTGCAATTATTAATTCCATAAAACAATTGCTTTCATTGAATCCCCTATATTCCGAAGAAGTCAGGCAATACCTGGGGATGTTCAGCCCGGATCAACCATCGCTTCTGACTGATTTTGCAGCAGGCATTACCACAGCCTCTGGCGATGATTTGCAGGAGGTTTTAGAATTCACATCTGTTCTTGATCGGATGAAAAAAGTGATGATGCTGCTGCAAAAAGAAATAGAAATTGCAAAGCTTCAGAGCAAAATTCAAAAAGATGTCAATACCCAGGTTGATGATAACAAACGTAAATTTTTCTTAAAGGAACAGCTTAAGGCAATCCAAAAGGAACTTGGTCTGCAGAAAGATGATAAGACTTCGGATGTGGATAAATTTAAAGAAAAGTTTGCAAACTTAAAACCGCCCGAACATGTGATAAAAAAATTTGATGAAGAGATTGAAAAATTATCCGTGCTTGAGACAGGATCTTCAGAATACGGGGTAACCCGAAATTACCTGGATTGGATTACATCCTTTCCCTGGGGAATCTATTCCGAGGACAATATTGATATAAAGCGGGCCGAGGATGTCCTTGACCGGGATCATTCAGGCCTTTCCGACGTAAAAGAAAGAATTATAGAATTTTTTGCTGCCGGGATTTATAAAAAAGATATTGCAGGTTCCATTATCCTGTTTGTAGGTCCTCCCGGTGTTGGTAAAACTTCCATCGGCAAATCCATTGCAGAGGCTGTGGGAAGAAAGTTTTACAGATTCAGCCTTGGCGGAATGAGGGATGAGGCTGAGATTAAGGGACATCGAAGAACCTATGTGGGGGCATTGCCCGGAAAACTGGTACAGGCCTTAAAAGATACAAAAGTTGCCAATCCAGTGATCATGCTTGATGAGGTGGATAAAATCGGAATGTCTTACCAGGGGGACCCTGCATCTGCACTGCTTGAAGTGCTTGATCCGGAACAGAATTCCGAATTTCTCGATCATTACATGGATCTTCGGATTGATTTGTCAAAAGTCTTGTTTATCTGCACGGCCAATCAGCTGGATACCATACCAAGACCACTTCTGGACAGGATGGACAGGATTAATCTGTCCGGGTATATCACGGAAGAGAAAATGGAAATTGCCAGGAAACACCTGTGGCCAAAATTGTTAAAACGTAACAATCTGACATCCAAAGTGATCACCATTACAGATCCCACCATTCGCTATCTCATTGATGGATACGCCAGGGAAGCAGGGGTTAGAGGTCTTGAAAAGCTTTTAAATAAGATCATCAGAAAAAGTATTGTGACCATATTAAAAGAAAAAAAAGAAAAAATCAGGATCAACATTCAATCCCTGGAAACCCTGCTGGGACCTCCTGTTTTTAAACATGAAGACTTGATGTCAGGAGTTGGCGTGGTAACGGGGCTTGCCTGGACCCAGCTTGGCGGGGTAACCCTTCCCATTGAAGCAGTGAGGGTTCATGGGAAAACACCGGGATTTCAATTGACCGGGAAACTGGGTGAAGTGATGCAGGAATCTGCAAACATTGCCTATAGCTATGTAAGAGCAAATCTTACCGCATTTAACATCAATAAAAAATATTTTGACAGCGCCTTTATCCATATCCATGTACCAGAAGGGGCAACGCCAAAGGATGGCCCAAGTGCCGGGATTACAATAACCACTGCGCTTGTTTCCCTTGCAGCGGGAAAATCGATCGGACGTCCCCTTGCCATGACAGGAGAGATCACTTTAACAGGGAAAATTCTGCCCGTGGGCGGCATAAAAGAAAAAATCATTGCCGCACGGCGATCCGGTATCCGTGAGATTATTCTGCCCGAAGGGTGCATGCCTGAATTTAAAATGTTTCCAGACCACATTAAAGAGGGCATCAGTTTTCATTTTGCAAAAAAATATAAAGATGTGTTTAAAATTGTATTTAATGATCGCTAAGGCGATTATTGTTTTTAGTCTGTCAATATAAGACTATATCAATTTTTTTATTCTTGCCCAGGCATTGCTGGGAAGCTGGGCTCCCATGATTTGGCAGACTTCATAGCCGCAGGCGGACGCGATTTGTCCACTTTTTTCAATGGAAAATTCATGGGCAATTCCAAAGAGAAATCCGGCCGCCCAGAGATCTCCTGCCCCGGTTGTATCTATGGGGTCATTTCCGGATTGGGCAAAAATTCTTGTGATAGTATTATTGTGTGATACATAACTGCCTCTTTTCCCAAGTTTTAAAATAGCATACGTAACATTTTGAGACAGTGCTTTAATCGCTTTTTGTTCATCCTTGTACCCTGTATATGCTTTTGCTTCATCTTCATTGGCAATAAGGATGTCAACAAACTCTTTTATAATATCTTTAAGAATGTCCCTGGATGCGTTGACCACCTCAAAGCTTGCAAGATCCAGGGCAATAAGGGATCCGGAAGCTTTGGCAGCTATTATTGCGGCCATCATTAAATCCTTGTTAAATAAAAGATATCCCTCGATCATTGAAATCGCCGTGTCTTTAAACATGTCAGGGGTCATTAGTCCGGGATCAAGTTCTGTGGATGCACCAAGAAATGTAAACATGGAGCGCTGGGCATCCGGAGTAATGACAGACAAGACTTTGCCCGTGGGAGAGTCTGAAATTGAAACAACAGGTTCAACATTGCATTTTACGATCTGTTTTTCAAATGCCTCACCATATTCATCATTGCCTCTTCTGCCGATAAACCCGGCTTTGCCGCCAAGGTTTGCGACACCGACAATGGTATTGCATGCAGCACCGCCGGGAACAACAACAGGCGTTTGACTTGTCCGGGCTAATATTTGCTCAATATCCTGGTTTTGAACAAGGGTCATCCCACCTTTTTCTTTTCCAAGGGCTTTTAAGAATTCATCAGATTCATTGATTAAAATATCAACAAGTGCAGAACCTATTCCTGTAATTCTGGTTATGTTTTTTTTCTTCATGCTGTCTCCATTCACAATTTACCATTTACCGGCAGTTAATCAAAGAATCAAAATTATGATATAATTGTCAAGTTATTTATGAGTTTTCTGGATATTTGCCATAAGAAATTTTATATAACCCGTTCCAGGCTGATTCCCTTACGTCAGCTGGATGGACATTGCTGCAAGAGGATGTCCAGAATTTCCAGA
>JAOZRF010000565.1 GCA_029940245.1 Desulfobacula sp. | reverse complement strand
CTTTTTTTTCAAGATCAATCATGCCTTGATTTTTTAATGTATCTGGAGAAAATTCACCTTCAGATGCATCCACGATAGGTTTTAATCCGACTCTTTTAAGGACATCTTTCATTACGATTGTACCTAAATCAACCACGGGTACACTTTTCAAGGAACCACCAAAGGAACCTACCGGGGTTCTAACACCACTGACAATAACAACATTTTTCATTTAAAACCTCCATCAATATTAATTTTTTCATTGTTAACAGCTACATTTTAACTATATTTATTATGACAAATAACAAAGCAGCAGATAAAAAACAAGAAATTATGCATGTATTTAATCTTCTTTGAATATAAAAGTTACAAGCCCATCGATATCGTTGACAAATCAAATATTTTACGAGACACTTGCACAAACCTGTATTGAAAAAGGATTTCTTCTGCTATGGAACGAAAAGTTGTTGTTGCGGGATGGGGCCAGATCACTCAGCCAAAAAAGTTGGACCAAACAGCAAAAGATCCCATGGGATTGATGACCCAGGCATCGATGAAAGCCTGTGAAATGATGGCTTCTAAGAAAGCTGTGAGGCATCTGGATGGAATCATGATCGTCAGAACCTTAAGCCGCCATTACACATCTCCTGCCAAACAGCTTGCTCAAAATTTAGAAGCAACTCCAAAATTTACCTATATTTCCGGAATTGGCGGCAACTCTCCCCAGACTTTGATCAACATCGCTGCCGGCATGATTGCCCGTAATGAACTGGATTCTATTCTCATTGCAGGTGCTGAAGCCTATATCCAAAGAGACAAAAAGCCAGTAAAAATTGAGAATGCCCTGTTCCGGGGCATACCAAAAGACTATCCAGGAGACGATCTTATCGGTTCCACACCTTTGGAGAATCAACATGGGATTGAACATCCCATGCAGGGATTCCCGCTTTTTGAGACAGCACTATGGTCGGCCTCGGGGTTAGATCTGAAAACATATCTCATGCAGGTTGGCAAAATGTGGACCGAGTTCAGCAAGACCGCAGCAGACCATCCCTATGCCTGGACAAAATCCATAAAAACTCCTGAAGAGATTATCACGCCCGGACCCGCCAACAGGCCTGTTGCATTTCCCTATACCAAGTATATGAATTCATTTGTTACCGTTGATCAGGGAGCTGCTGTCATATTAATGGCAGAGGAGACTGCAAAAAAATATTCACAGAAAAATCGGCAGACGGTCTATTTTCTTGGAGGGGGATATGCCCAAGACCGGCAGCGCTTTATGATTGAAAAATCTGATTTCACAGTAAGCCCCA
>JAOZRF010000275.1 GCA_029940245.1 Desulfobacula sp. | reverse complement strand
ATTTTAAAGCAGATTTTATAAACAAGGATTCCTTGCTTTTGATTCAAAAGCAAGGATATTTACATCATGGCATCAAAAACCGAAAAAAATATACAATCGATTCTTACAAACTTAGATATTGAAATTAATGGGAGCAGACCCTGGGATATCCAGATACACAACCCTGGGTTTTATGAAAGGATCTTATCAGGCGGTTCTCTTGCTCTTGGGGAAAGCTACATGGATGGATGGTGGGATTGTGAAGCCCTGGATCAATTTTTTAAAAAAATTTTAGATGCTCGATTAGACAACAAAATAAAAATGAATTCAATACTATATTTATGGGTTCAGCTTAAGGCAAAGATTATAAATGCCCAAACCATATCAAGGGCATTTATAATTGGTAAACGGCATTATGACATCGGAAATTACCTTTTTTCCATGATGCTGGACAAAGGCATGAACTATGCTTGTGGTTTCTGGAAAAATGCGAAAACCCTGGATGAGGCCCAGGAAGCAAAGTTGGATCTGATTTGTCGAAAAATAGGATTAATGCCGGGTATGACGGTTCTGGATATTGGGTGCGGCTGGGGCGGTTTTGCAAAATATGCCGCCGAAAAATATGGGGCAAATGTTTACGGTATAACTGTTTCCAAAGAGCAGGTGGAATTTGCAAATAAATTTTGCCGGGGACTTGATGTAAAAATAGAATTAAAGGATTATCGTGCGTTAAAAGGACAATTTGATCGCATTGTCTCCATAGGCATGTTCGAACATGTAGGTTGTAAAAATTATGGAACTTTTTTAAACGTTGCCCACCAATGTCTAAAAGCAGACGGTCTTTTTTTACTGCATGCCATAGCCAGAAACACTTCTGCAGATTCAACAGATCCGTGGATTGATAAGTATATTTTTCCCAATTCAATGTTACCATCGGCCAGACAAATCACCTCGGCGTCTGAAGGATTATTTGTACTCGAGGATTGGCATAGCTTTGGACAATATTATGACCGCACCTTGATGGCCTGGTACAACAATTTTACAAAAAATTGGGCCCAACTTAAAGAGACCTATGATGAAATCTTTTACCGTATGTGGACCTATTATCTTCTTATCAGTGCCGGTAGTTTCAGGTCAAGAAGGAATCAATTGTGGCAGATTGTGTTTTCGAAAAAAGGGATAAAAGGAAATTACGCATACAGGGATCAATTCTCTATCTAATTATTATTATTGCTGAAGCATCCGGATCACTTCAACCAGTCTTGATATAAGGTGGTCATGGTATTTTTTACCGCCTTCAACAGATGCTTTTGACGGTTCTCCCGTGGCTCCCCCGGATTTCAGGGTGGATGCTTTCATCTCCTCAAAACTTGAGGGAACATAGCACAGGGTATCTTCTTTATATGATGGGTCAACACTATACAGATGCTTTTCAGGATGGGGATTGTCAATGGCCCGGTCCATTTTTACAAGATCGGGATATTGGTACATCATGTGCGAGCCTTCTATCTCTTCGGCATGGCCCACTTCTCCCCAGCCAAGCGCTGAAGTGATTGATTTTGACATGTATGCCGGATCAAAAATCACCAGTTTAACCCCAAGTTCACGTTTGGCGCGTTCACCCGCGATCTGCATCCAGGCAATATTGACGATTCTGTGGCCATTGATTAAAACAAATTTATCAAACCCGTGATGGTGAAGTGAAGATATGATATCAAAGGCTATTTCAGCAAGGATTTCAGGCCTTATGGTGATGGTCCCTGGCAATATCATGTGATGGGGACTCCATCCAAACCATAAAGGGGGTGCCACAAGAACATTGGTCTTTGCTGCAGCATCCCGGGCCAGGGTCATGGCCACCATGGTATCGGTTCCGACAGGCAGGTGGGGTCCATGCTGTTCCGTACTTCCAAATGGCAGTATAATGGTTTTGTGACTCTCCTCAATTTTTATTTTGATTTCCTCCCAGGTCATTTCCTGGAGCCATACGCTTTCTGCCATATTTACCCCCTTTTTTTGCTTTTTCTATCTTTATTTATTTCTGAGTTTATTTATTTCATTCTTTCCAGAAAATGGGTATCAATATTCCCTTTTTGAAAATCATCATTTTCAAACACTTTTTGATAAAATCCAATGGTGGTCTCAATTCCTTTAATCTCAAATTCCGAAAGGGCCCGTTTCATGCGATTGATTGCAGTCGGGCGGTTTTCAGCCCAGACAATCAGCTTTCCTATCAGGGAATCATAAAAAGGGGTTACCATATATTTATCATGGATATGGGTATCAATTCTGATTCCAGGCCCCCCGGGGAAAATTATGGATTCGATCTGCCCGGGTGAAGGCATAAAGTTATCCCTGGGATCTGTTGCGTTTATCCTGCATTCCATGGACCATCCATTGAGCCGTATATCCTCTTGCTTTATCGCAAGCATTTGTCCTGATGCAATTAAAATCTGCTGGCGAACAATATCAACACCAGTGACAAGTTCTGTTACAGGGTGTTCAACCTGGATTCTTGCATTGACTTCCATAAAATAGAAATTTTTATTCTTGTCCACAAGAAATTCCATAGTTCCTGCATTTGTGTACCCGATGGATTTTGCGATTTTAATAGCGGTTTTGCCAAGTTTTGCGCGAAAAGTTTCATCAACAAAGGATGATGGAGATTCTTCAATGAGCTTTTGATATCTTAGCTGAATACTGCATTCCCTTTCTCCCAGATGGATATAATTGCCGAAATTATCTCCAAGGATCTGGATTTCAATATGTCGCGGTTTTTCAATATATTTTTCAAGATATATATCAGGGTTTCCAAAAGCAACCCCTGCCTCGCCTGAAGCGATGGAAAATGCAGTAACAAGCTCATCTTTATTGCGGGCGATTCTCATTCCACGGCCGCCACCGCCTCCTGCTGCCTTTAATATAACAGGATAACCAACCCTTGCTGCAATGTCACAGGCCAGGTCTGATGAAGAAACAATATTATCGCTTCCCGGAATAATCGGAATTCCAAGGTCACTTAAAGTCTGTCTTGCTGCTGATTTGTCACCGGCCTTTGCAATGCTTTGAGCAGAAGGGCCGATAAAAATAATATTATTGTCGGAACAGGCTTTTGCAAAGCCGGTATTTTCAGAAAGGAAACCATATCCCGGGTGGATGGCATCGGCTTTTGTTTTATTTGCCGCAGCAATGATATTATCAATATTTAAATAGCTTTTACGGCTGAGAGCAGGACCGATATTAACGGCATCATCTGCATACTTTACATGGAGGCTGTCTTTATCTGCATCTGAAAAAACAGCAATGGTCTTAATCCCCATTTCCCTGCAAGCACGAATTACTCTGAGAGCAATTTCCCCTCTGTTTGCAATTAAAATAGTTTTAATTAACATGTTTCCCCCAAAATTTTTAAAGACAATACAATTTTTAATTTGGTTCAATCTCTATTAAAGGCTGATTTTTCATGACAGGGTCTTCGTTTTCCACTAAAATTTTTTTTACGACACCTGATTGTTCACTTCGAAGTTCAGTAAAAATTTTCATGGATTCAATCATACAAACAATATCAGATGCATTGATTTTCTGTCCTTCTTCAACCAGAAATTTTTCGCCGGGTGCAGTGGATCTGTAAAAAGTTCCCATTACAGGTGAGGTTATGGTGTAGGTTTTCTCGCCCATGCTTTTTCTCCTTTTAATTTTTTTTAAAATATACTTGACATATATTTTAAATCTATGTCAAGTATATTTTGATTCTGGTTAAGATATATAAAATAAAGGATATTTACAGAAGCATGGGCAAACCATCACAACTGCAAAAAATTCTAAAGCAGCCATTGGCCGTTACTGCCTATGAGACCATTGTCAGAAAGATAATCTGTCTTGAATATCAGCCAGGCCGGCGTCTTGAAGAAAATCAGCTTGTGGAAGACTTAGGGATTGGAAGGACTCCTATAAGGGAAGCTCTTGTCAGGCTGCATGGTGAAAAAATGGTCGAATCCCATCCCAAAAAAGGGGTTATTGTTCGGCCCATAACCTTGCAGAATACCAAGGCAATGTTTGAAAGTATGAAAGTCATGGAAATGGGTCTGGTTGATATTGCAATTAACAAAGACTGTTCAAATTTTATTAAAAAAATGAAGGAATCAAATAAAGAGATTAAAAATGCAATTGCACTAAATGATGTTTTTGAACTGGTGGAGGCAAATCATGATTTTCACATGAATTTTGCCAGGTGCTCACAAAATGAATTTTTCATCCGGGCGGTTCAGGATGTCAGAAGTGAGGCAAAACGTCTGTCTTATTTGTCCTATACCAATATTATTGATCCTGAAAAACCAATAAAAAAACATTATGACTCTGTATTTCAGGAACATGAACAAATAATCGATTGTCTTATGGAAAAAAATAAAACTCGGCTCAAAGACCTCATTGAAGAGCATATTTTAACTTTCCGGCAACGGATCATTGTTTTTATGACATCCTGATTGAATAGTTAGTGCCCGACCGAAAATGTTGTTCAGGCACGGTTTTAAGTTTTAGGTTTTAAGTGAAAAACAAGAAATAATCTCGGATAGCTGCAAAGCTCTAACCAAAATTGGAAAATTATATTTCGGGATTTTCTGTCAGACACTCGT
>JAOZRF010000274.1 GCA_029940245.1 Desulfobacula sp. | reverse complement strand
ATCAAGGCCATGACCCAGAAATTTAATAAAGAGGTTGCCGCAGCCAAGGCTGAGGGCCGTTCAGCACAAATGGGCAGTATTGAACCTGTAAAATCTGGTCTTACGGATTACAGATTTAAATTCTGGGGTGAAGAATTCCAGATCAACCCATTACTTTTTGCAATCCTTGGTATTTTTATTGGTATCGTATCCAGATCCTTTGGTATTGGCGGTGGTTTTCTTTTAGTACCTGCCATGACCACTTTGGCCGCTCTTCCCATGTATGTGGCCGTTCCAATATCCTTGATCGGAACCTGTTTTTCCAGTATCGGTTCCTTTATCGGATACCTGATGGCAGGATACCTGCCTGACATGACACTTGCCATTTCTATTATCATCGGTGGATTTGCAGGTGGTATGCTTGGCAGCCGTGCCCAGAAAATGTTCTCTGAAATGACCTTAAAGGTTGTTCTTGCAATTACATTGTTCTTCCTGTTTTTTAGATTTTTTAAGATTGAAATCTGGATATAACCCTTATAAGGGGTAGATGAGCTTGAAACCCGTGTGCTGAATCTCTATAATGATTAAATCAGCCACGGGTTTTATTTTAGGGGAAATGGTATGGACGATTTTATGGACAGAGTCTGGGAAGTTATAGAAGCTTTTTTGCACAATACCGTGGTGTTTTTCGATGCTCTGTTTTCTCCTCTTGAGATACTGGGTCCAGGATTTGTAATATTTGTTCTTGCATTTATTGTGATTATTATTACAAGAATTATAGCAAGATTTTATGTGACCAAAAGATATGTCCATCTTGGAAAAGAATTTCAACACTGGCAGGATGTCAGAAAAGAGGCCATGAAGCATCCTGACAGGGAAAAAGGTAAGACTCTGGCAAAAAATATTGATCAGGCACAATTAAACAGGGCCTATTATGATTATTTTTTTGAAGGATTGTTAAAACATTTTATCGGCAATGTTCTTCCAATCTTGTTGATGGCTTCCTATGTGACAAATGTGTATTCTCCAGCTAACCTTTTAAAACGATTCGGGAAAGAATGGGTGTTTTCCTTTTCTTATGGGTCCTCTTCCCAGGTCAATGTCAGTTCTTTGCTCTGGTTTGTTATTTGTATACTATTGTCATTTATACTTTTTGCATTATTAAAACAGGTTTTTAAAAATCGATATGCCACAAAAAATTCCATATAGCATAAGACTAATTTTAAAATTTATACCGGCAATGGCCGTTGCGCTTTTGATCTTACTGCCCATGGATGTTTTTGCCATCCAGCTTCACGCAAGTTCTGAAGGAATTATCACCCATCAGATGGGTCATCTTTTTTTTCTTTTTTCCATGGTGGCACTTATTTTTACCGTCACAGGCAAGGGATTGGATCGCCAGAAAGGCTGGCGGTTGATTCAATATTCCGCGTTCTTTTTTATTCTCTGGAATCTGGCTTCCACCACAGCCCATTTTTTTGATAACCAGATCCATGCCGTCAAAATTGAAAATATTTCCTTTGGGAAAATAAAAATTATCACCAGCAATGATTCATCTGTTCTTGCCTGGTTTTATTATGTGTTAAAACTGGACCATCTGTTATGTGTGCCGGCAATGGTCTTGCTTTATAAAGGTCTTTCAACTCTTGTTGCTGAACAAAAAACCAGCTTGACTAAACAGGATACACCATGATCTTTTCGTCTATTCCCATACTGATGGTGGATGTTGCGGGCTCTGTGGCCATGGTGGTGATTGCACTCCTGTCTCTTTACAAGGCAACCAGGCTCCGGGAAATGGATCCGGATAATGCTGTTTCCCTTTATCTGTTGTGGATCTGCGTTGGATTCACAATTTTTGCTGTATCAAGGTCGTTTGGTCATATTTTAAAACAGTTTTTAATCGTGACGGCCAATACAGAAACCTGGCATTCCATCAGTTCTTATTCCGGAAGTGTAAACACTGTTTCCTTTATGCTTGTAGGCCTGATCACTCTTTTTTTTAATCAAAACTGGAAAATTAACGAAAAAATTCTTGCCGGTAGAAAAAAACTTGAGGATACCCATATTAAACTCATGGATCTGAATCAGACCCTTGAGCAAAAAGTTGTTGAAAGAACAGAACTGCTCACAAGCAGCGAGCATAAATGCCGCAGGATATTTGAACAATCCCTGGACACCATTATGGTTACGGACAGTGAATTTAAAGTCATGGAAATTAATCCGGCCGGGATTGTACTTACCGGATACAGCCGTGAGGAAATGATCATGAAAAAAATGACGGCCGGCAGTTTTTTTGCTGATCATTTTGAGTGGGAAAGGATCAGTAATCTGATCGATTCAAAGGAATATATTTTAAATGAGGAAATCGAATTTTTAAAGCCGGGCAATGAGACTTTGCTGGTTCTGATCACCGGCGGCGTTGATTACGGCGCATTTGGATGTGCAAAATCCTATCATTTTATCATCAAAAATGTGAATGAAAAAAGACAGATGGAACGACAGATTGCCCAGGCAGACAAGCTTGCTGCACTGGGAGAATTATCTGCCGGTGTGGCCCATGAAATCAACAATCCTCTGGGGATTATCCTCGGATATACTCAACTATTGTTAAAAGAGGAGTCTAAACACAAAGATGATTTAAAAATCATAGAAAAACATGTGCAGACTTGTAAAACCGTTGTATCGGATCTTCTTTCCTTTTCACGAAAAGGATCATCTGAAATGGGTATTGTTGATATCAACAAGGTGGTTGATGGTGTAATCAAATTTTTATCCAACCATTCTGATTTCAGAAATATTGAAATGAGCCTGAATCCACATACAGGGGATATGCTTAATATTCTGGGCAATGAACAGGAACTAGCCCAGGTGATTATAAATCTGGTGATCAATGCCTGTCATGCAGTTGAAGGAAAAGGGAAAATTGATATTGCCACTCAGAAAACAAAGCAGGATAAAATTTTAATCATGGTGAAAGATAATGGAAAAGGGATTGAAAAAAAGAATTTATCCAAAATTTTTGATCCGTTTTTCACCACAAAACCCGTTGGTCAGGGAACCGGGCTTGGTCTTTCCGTGGGATATGGTATTATTAAACGTCACCAGGGAGATATTCGTGTAAAAAGCAGTGAAGGAAAAGGAACCATTTTTACCATCAGCCTTCCTGCGGACAATTCGATAATATAGGTAACTCAACTCTGCAGGAACTTAAAACCGAAAGTTGAGTAGGTAAGTTATTCAGGGAGTAAGATTAAGATGAAGGCAAATATCCTTGTAGTTGATGATGAAAAAGACATGACAAGGCTTTTGCAAAGAACCCTTGAGCCGGAAATCAATTGCAGGGTTTCCATGGTATTTTCTGCAAAAATGGCCATCTCGATTATAGACCAGGAAGCTTTTGATCTGGTTATTTGTGATATCAGGATGCCGGGGATGGATGGGTTTGAACTGCTTGGGCATATCAGGACAAATTATCCTGATTTGACAGTGGTCATGCTGACGGCTTTTGGGAACATTGAGTCGGCTGTAAAAGCCATTAAAAAAGGTGCCTATGATTTTATTGCCAAGCCATTTGAGCAGGATGAAATCATTTTTAAGATCCGGAAAGCCCTTGAAAGAAGCCTGCTGTTAAAAGAAAATAAACGACTTTTAACCCAAAGAGAACTCGGCTCTTCTCAATTGATTGGAAACAGTGAGCCCATGCAGAGGGTGTATGACAAGATCAATCTGGTTGCATCCAGTGATGTCACTGTATTGCTTACGGGAGAGTCAGGAACAGGAAAGGATCTGACGGCAAAAGCCATCCATACCCTGAGTCCCCGAAAAGACAAGCCATTTATCCCGGTTAACTGCCCGACCATTCCGGAACTCATCCTGGAAAGTGAATTGTTTGGATATAAAAAAGGGGCGTTTACCAATGCCTCCCGGGATAAGGACGGTCTTTTTCAGGAAGCAGACAAGGGAACTATTTTTCTGGACGAAATCGGAGATATCAGCTCAGCCATCCAGACAAAACTCTTGAGAGTCCTCCAGGAAAAAGAAATAAAGCCCCTGGGAAATACAAAAGTCGTAAAAGTGGATGTGCGGATTATTGCATCCACCAACAGAAACCTTAAGCAGAAAATAGCCAATCATGAATTCAGGGAGGATTTTTTTTACCGCCTCAATGTCCTTCCCATTGAACTACCACCCTTAAGGGACAGAATTACGGATATCCCGATTCTTGCCGAACACCTTGTGGCAAAACATTGCAAAAAGCTGAAAAAAAAAGCCAAAAGTATCTCCAGTGACGTGATGGATCTTTTAGTGAAACAGCCATGGCCTGGAAATGTAAGGGAACTTGAAAATATTCTTGTCCAGGGAATTGTCTATTCAAAAGAAAATATAATTGAACTGTCTGATATACCCCTGAAAGATATCAGTCGGGAAAAGAGCAGTTTTACAGGATTTGACAAAAACAGCATTACTGCCTTGCCATATAAGGAAGCAAAAGAAAAAATACTCCAGGAGTTTAATCACGATTATATCGGTGCCAAACTCTCCATGAACAACGGCAATATCACCCAGGCGGCCAGACAATGCAATATGGATCGGCAGGCCCTGCAGCAGATCATTAAACGATTTAATATTGATCCTGGTAATTTCAGGTAACC
>JAOZRF010000273.1:2907-4637 GCA_029940245.1 Desulfobacula sp. | reverse complement strand
TGCCAGAGACCGGAAATATTTCAAGAATAGGTTCAATGTTGATATGGTTGTTTTTCAAGTTATCCGGGATACGAATCTTCAATGGGAATATTTTAAAAAAGGAAAGCTTGATGCATTTAACCTGATAACGCCTAAATATTGGCATGAGAAATCAAATATTTCTTTATTTCAAAAAGGGTATATCAATAAAATATGGTTTTTTAATGATCATGAGAGATCAGCACAGGGGATGTGGCTGAATCAGGATACAGAAATTTTTAAAGACAGGCGGCTTTGTTATGCCTTTGCCCATGCAATGAATATTGAAAAAGTGATCGATAAGGTGTTAAGAAAAGATTATTTCAGGCTGGCCCAGGCTTTTTTCGGGTATGGGCGATATACGGATTATACGATAAAGCCAAGACGTTATGATATCGCAAAGGTGGAAGATTTAATGATGTCTGCCGGATGGACAAGGGGAAGTGATGGTATCTGGCAAAAACAGGGAAAAAGATTTTCAGTTAAGGTCACCTATAGCCTTGAGGCAATAATACCAAGACTTGTGGTGCTCAAAGAAGATGCCTTAAAAGCAGGGATTGAACTTGTGCTTGAACGCCTTGATTCTACGGCAATGTTTAAAAAAATTCTGGAAAAAAAACATGATGTTGCATGGATGGGATGGAGTACCAATATACGACCCTCCTATTGGCAGGGATGGCATTCAGACAATGCACATAAAGCCCAGACCAATAATATTACCAATACGGATGATCCCGGACTGGATGAATTGATTGATCAATACAGGGCAAGTCTGAATGAAAAAGAAAGAATAGAATTATCTTTGAAAATACAGAATGCCATACAGCAAACAGGTGCTTTTGTGCCAACCTTTATGATTCCCTATGTCAGGCTGGGGTATTGGCGATGGCTTGAACTGCCCGATTTCCACGGGACCAGACGATCTGACAACCTGTTTGACCCCTTTTCCAGCACAACGGGCGGGTTATTCTGGATAAATGCGGGAAAAAAGAAGGCCGGTCTTTATGCAAAGAAATCGAGCCAGGCTTTTTTGCCCATTATTATCAAAGATGAACGATACAAAAAGGAGTGAGCCCGTGGTGGATGAGCAGATTATGCTGGATGTAAGGGATCTTGTGGTTGAATTTGACACTGATATGGGTAGGGTAAGGGCTGTGGATCATTTGGATTTTCAATTGAAAAAGGGAAGGATTCTCGGCATTGCCGGTGAGTCTGGATGTGGTAAAAGCGTAACAGCACTCAGTATCATGCGGTTGCTGCCAAAACCGGTTTCACGGATTGTTCAGGGCCAGGCTTTATTTAACGGCCATGATATTTTTAATCTGCCGGTAAGGCAGATGCACCATATCAGGGGCAGAAAAATTTCCATGATTTTTCAGGAACCAATGACAGCGCTTAATCCTGTCCATGGTATCGGCAAACAGCTGATTGAAATTTATAAACTGCATTTTCCGAAAATGTCTTTCCATGAAATGGAAAAAGCTGCAATTAAAATGCTGGAAAAAACAGGGATATCTGATCCCAAAAAAGTAATGGGAAAATATCCCCACCAGCTTTCAGGTGGTATGCGGCAACGGGTAATGATTTCCATGTCACTTTCCTGTGAGCCGGATATTTTGATTGCAGATGAACCCACAACATCTCTTGATGTTACAGTCCAGGCCCAGATTCTGGACTTGTTCAAGCGTTTGCGAGATGCCATGGGCATCGCC
>JAOZRF010000273.1:0-2897 GCA_029940245.1 Desulfobacula sp. | reverse complement strand
GAACTTGATTAAAAATCTTCAATCAAAATCAGGTATGTCTGTTATTTTGATTACCCATGATTTGGGGGTTATTGCAGAAAATTGTGATGATGTCGTTGTCATGTATGCCGGAAGGATTGCTGAAAAAGCAGAAACAATGCAATTGTTTAAACATCCCTGCCATCCCTATACCAGAGGATTGTTAACATCTATCCCTTCTCTGGCAGAAAAATCCAAAACTATTTTGCCGACAATTAAGGGGAATGTCCCGTCATTATTGAATATGCCGGAAGGCTGCAGGTTCGCAGGCCGTTGTCCATGGGTCGATGATATATGCAGAAAAATTGTTCCCCTGGAGCGAAAAATAAAACGAAATCATTCCATAGCTTGTCATCTGGCAGATATAAAAAAAAATGAAAAAAATGATTTTATTTAAAATAATCCTTGATTTTTTAATTCAAAGTCAATAATACTCAACGAAAGCCCCTTGTGGAAAGGCTTAGCAGTTTCGTTCTAAAGGCAAGACCCATAAGTTTGCGTGGCAAGACCTGAAGTTTGAAACTATGATTATTTATTTTAAGTAAGGAGAAAGTCACAATGGCAAATGGGACGGTAAAATGGTTTAATGATTCAAAAGGTTATGGCTTTATCGAGCAGGAAAACGGACCTGATGTATTTGTTCATCATTCCGGCATCAATGGTGAAGGTTTCAAGTCACTGAATGAAGGCGATAAGGTTACTTTTGATGTGGAAGATGGCCAGAAAGGGCCGGCAGCAGTTAACGTAAGTGTTATATAAGCTATTTAAAGGGTTTTCTTAAGATTCAGGGTTAGAAAACCCTTTTCTTTATATGAATAAGCCACAATATGGCAATTCTTGAGGTTAAAAATCTCAAAAAATATTTTCCTGTCACAGGTGGTGTATTTTTGCGGCGGACGGGCTGGGTCCATGCCCTTGATGATGTCTCATTTTCTCTTAACAAAGGGGAAACGCTTGGTATTGTCGGCGAATCAGGCTGCGGAAAAACAACGCTTGGAAGGTGTATCATGGGGCTTTATGATCCATCGCAAGGACAGGTCGTTATAAAAGATCAGGTTGTTTCTCAACTCAATTTCCTTAAGAGAAAAAAACTGGCCTTGAATTTGCAGATGATCTTTCAGGATCCCTTTGAATCATTGGATCCCAGACAGACAGTCAAAGAGATCCTTGAAGAAAAATATATTATTCATGGGAAAAAAAGAGGGGAACTGGATTCACAAATCACAAGGTTGATTAAAAAGGTAGGTCTTTTACACGATGTTCTTTCTAAATTCCCCCATGAATTTTCAGGCGGCCAGCGCCAGAGAATTGGTATTGCCAGAGCCATCAGCCTGGAACCGGAAATACTGATTTGCGATGAACCGGTTTCAGCACTGGATGTTTCAGTTCAATCTAAAATTTTAAATCTTTTACTCAAACTCCAGCAGAAAATGGGGCTGACATATATTTTTATCTCCCACGATTTATCCGTTGTAAAACATGTTTCAGACAGGATCGCGGTCATGTATCTGGGTAAAATTGTTGAGCTGGCAAATGCCGATGCGATTTACAATAACGGGCGGCATCCATATACCAAGGCGCTTTTATCCTCCATCCCCAGACCTGATCCAACATTTGCCAGACACAGGATCATCTTAAAAGGAGAGGTGCCTTCAGCAGAGAATCCTCCTTTTGGATGCAGGTTCAATACCAGATGTGAGCAGGCTCAAAATATCTGTCGCGAAAAAGAGCCGGAACTGCTTAAAGACAAAGAAGACTTAAACCATTTGACAGCTTGCCATTTTTTTCATACCTGTGAATGAATCTGTTTTGTTTTTCACAAAGGAAGCAGGAGTTTTCGTTCAGGCACTATTTAAGTATGGGCCAGAATATTTGAAATTTGGAGCCATGACCAACTTTGCTATATGATTTTATAAACCCGTTTTGTTTTTTAACAATGCCGTCAACAACGGCCAGGCCCAGGCCTGTGCCTTTCCCCGGGCCTTTTGTAGTAAAATAGGGATCAAATATTGTCTCCATATTTTTTTGATCTATGCCATGACCCGTATCAATTACTTCAAGTTTAATATAATGACCTGTTAAGATATTCAGGTCTGGGAAACTTTGCTGCCTGGAAATTACAGTATCATGCAATCGCACCGTCAATAAACCACCTGTGTCATCCATGGCGTGATATGCATTTGTACAAAGATTCATGATGACCTGATGGACCTGGGTGGGATCTGCCATGATCATTGCCTTGGAAGAAATATCCTCCTTGATTTTGATATTTGACGGGATGGATGATATGATTAATTTAAGGGTTTCTTTTAATATAGGGTAAATACTCAAAGGGTGCGGTTTTACTTCAGACTGCCTGCTGAATGCAAGTATCTGCCGAACTAGTGCGGCTGCTGTTTTCCCGCTTTTAACCAGGAGGGCAATATATCTCTTTGCTTTTTCAGGTTGATTAATATGGATTTCAGCCAATTGAGCATATCCGAAAATACCGGTGAGAATATTGTTAAAGTCATGGGCAATACCTCCGGCAAGGGTGCCGAGGGCTTCCATTTTTTGAGCCTGTATCAATTGGCTATCAGCCTGCTGCAATTTTTTAATTTTCTGTTCTAATTCTTCATAGGTTGGTTTTTGACTCATACAAAAAGCTCCCATTTTTTTTTCTGATAAAGGAGTCCCATACTTTTAATGGTAAATCAATGTTTAAAATGGATTTTTTGGATATTTGATTGAATCCACAGTTTCCAATGCTGTTTTGCATCACAACCTTTGGATTGCCCTTCATACACGAGACAGTGTAAGGTTAGCAAAACGGCAGCAAAACTATAACAGCTCTTATTTGTCTTGCACAAAATATAGGGTAATGCTATTCTAATTGCCTT
>JAOZRF010000272.1 GCA_029940245.1 Desulfobacula sp. | reverse complement strand
AAAATGCTGCATCAAAAAAGATTACCACATAAATAGCAGCATGAACAGCTATGCAGCAAATCTGACTCAAGGTTTATTATCCCTGTACGTATTATCAGTTATAAATTCAAAGGATGGAAAGATTGGAAATAAAGACCAGAAAATTTATCTGAAGAAGGAAGTAGAAAAACAAAAAATTAGAATAAAATAATTTTTTCAGCAGGCGAAACACTCAGGGGGCTTGAAGTCATCGGCTCTATTGTTTGACTTTCCGGCTTTGGTATTTTAATATGTCGAGAATGAATCATGATAAATTGAACACAGAGGGCATACACATCAAGACCGCAATATACTCCAGGAGGCCCTGATCGGGGGAAGTACAAGAATAGTTATCAAAAACAGTGAGGTGCCGGTCCTGGTTATCAAACTGCCCCCAAAATAGTAAATGAAAAGGTTTTGACAATATAACATGGAATGTGCTGACAGGCTGGGATCGAAATTGAATGGGGATAAAGATTGGCTGGTATACTTGTTAAAATGCATTGATCATTCTTTATATTGCGGTGTCACCAAAGATCTTGAGGCCCGTCTCTTTAAGCATAATGAAGGCATTGCTTCAAAATATACAAGATCCAGACTTCCGGTGAAATTAGTTGCTTCCAGGAAAGATCTTACAAAAATACAAGCGTTTAAGCTTGAGTACCAGATTAAAAAACTTCCAGCCGGACAAAAAATTTCAGCTTTGAAGAATGTGAATTTTGAGGAGCAATGACATTGAAAATCAAATATAATTCACCGGTAATTCTTACCTATTCCATATTTTCGATATGTGTTCTGGTGTTTTGCAGCAAAGAAGTTCTTGCAAAATATTTTTCTTCTCCGCCACACTTATCTTTTTTTGATCCTTATTTTTATATCAGATTGGTTTCATATATTGCCGGGCATGGGAACTTGCATCATCTTATAGGAAATCTGATGATAATTCTTCTTGTTGGACCATTGCTTGAAGAAAAATATGGATCAGTGAAGCTTTTGGAAATGATTTTAATTACAGCTGTTGCCACGGGATTATTAAATGCCTTTTTATTTTCAAATTCCCTGATAGGAGGAAGTGGTATAGCGTTCATGATGATTTTACTTGGTTCATTTTCAAATATTCGATCAAAAGAAATACCTCTTACCTTTATTGTAATTACTGTCCTTTTTATTGGCAGTGAAGTGATTTCAAGTCTGAAAATTGATCAAATTTCACAATTCAGCCATCTTGCAGGAGGTTTTATTGGGGCTGGTTATGGATTCATTAGAAATAAAAATAAATAGACCTTTGTTTTTTACAAAGGGGCTATCAGAGCTGAAAGGATACTATTACAGATGGACAAAGAAAAAATGACCGGGGTAATTACACCTATTCTAACCCCATTTAACCACGATTTGAGTTTTGCACCGGATCTGTACGTCAGTCATGCCGCCTGGCTGCTTGAGCAGGGAATTCACTATATATCACCATTTGGTACAACTGGCGAAGCGCTCAGCCTGTCGGTTCATGAACGAATGGCAGCCTTAGACATTCTGGTTAAAGGAGGAATTGATCCCGCTGTGTTGATGCCGGGAACCGGGCTTTGTAACCTGGAAGATACTGTGATTCTTTGCAGCCATGCCATGAACCTTGGGTGCAAAGCCGTGATGACCCTGCCGCCATTTTTTTACAAAAATGCCAGCGATGATGGCTTGTATGCCTATTTTGTTCAGCTTATTGACTCGGTAAATCGTTCTGATTTGAAGATTTGCATGTACCATATTCCACCTCTGGCAGGAATAGGGTTTTCTCCGGCACTGGCAGGCCGCCTGGCAAGTTCTTTTCCTGACACTATAGTGGCATACAAGGATAGTTCAGGAGATTTTGAGAACACCAGGAAGGTGATTGCCGCTGCTCCGGATATTGCTGTATTTCCAGGATCGGAAACTTTTTTACGTCAGGGTATGGAAAATGGTGGCACGGGATGTATCTCAGCGACCTGTAATGTGAATCCGGCCGGAATCAGAAATGTGTTCGATGTGATGACAGGGGCAAAAGATGGCAGCCTTGATCATCTCAACAATGAAATGGTCAAGTTTCGAAAGAATGTGGAGGGCTATGGGCCGATTCCAGCCATGAAAGGTTTGCTTGCAGAAAAAAGGGGCGATGCAAGGTGGCGTAATGTGCGGTCTCCACTTTTGCCTGCCAGTGAGAAGCAAACTTGCGACTTGATCAGTGCGCTTGGGAAAACCCTTAAGCCTCTTTATTAGCTTAGGACCGAAAAAGGTTCTCGTTCAGGCACTATTTAAATGTTATGGCAGCATCTTTTGGAAGAGCAAGACCGACGCTGACTTCCAATGCCTTTAAAATACCCGAGATCACTGGACATGATATATGGGGAATCATTTTCAATGAAACTTCCAATACCTGGGAATTAAGGGTGCCTGTTTTTTTATCTTTAAATAATTCGGTCATCATGTTCAGTTCTTTCCCCCCCAGGACTTCATTGATTTTTTTCCAGTTTGGGCACTGGCTTTCTAACTGGAAGGAGGCTTTGTAACCTGTTTTATCTTCAGCATATACCTGGGTGGTGAATCCACAAATACCGCCGGTAATTTCAACTTTGACCATTTTTTGAACTTTTTCAAGAATATCCATATCTTATTTTTCTTTTGTTTTTTATTTACATTATCTTTATGATCCCGCTGTGATGAGCTGATTATGATATTGAAATTTTATCTGTTTTGCAATATCAATGATTTTTCTTAATAGATAAAAAATATAGAAAGGCCTATATTCTGAGAGATAGCACTCTTGTGATTTGAAAATAAACCCTTATCTTTTCGATCTATTTTCTGGTATGATAGCGAAAATAATTGATCATCAAGGACAAGGAGAATATATAATGTGTCGTTTATTTGCCCTTACCAGCAATGATCCTGTATCTCCGATGATGGCCATTAAAGCCCTTGATGTCATGAAAGAAGGACATGACGGGTCAGGCATGGGGCTCTTGCTTCAGGGTCTGGGCGGCCCCTTTGAAGAGATGAAAGAGGCACCGATTCTTTCAGGTATATTCAGTGAAGAAGGTATCCGTCGTCTGGATCTTTTTATGATGGACCAGGGGTTTCTTACCAAGTACAAAATTTCTTTGAAGATACCTAAAAAATCGGTTGAAGGTATTCCCAGACGAAGTTTGTACCTGATCAGGGCCTATGAACTGCCTGAAGGATGGGATACGCTTGACCAGGAAGAAATTTCTAAAAGACTGATGTTGACCCGGCTGAAAATTCGTGAAATGGGTGAAGAGAAAAAAGATATGGTTGTATTCTCTTTCTGGCCGGATACGATCATGATCAAAGAAATCGGTGATCCCATGCTACTGGCCGAATATCTGGGCCTGGATCGAAAAGAACTGCATGCCCGGGTGATTATGGCCCAGGGCAGGCAGAACACAAACTATGCCATTGACCTGTATGCCTGTCACCCTTTTTTTATAAAGGGGTACTGCACCATGACCAATGGGGAAAATACCGCTTTTACACCCATTAAGGATTTTCTGACATCAAGGGATTTTCCCGGATATCGAGGTTATCAGTCTGATTCTGAAGTATTTGCCCATATTCTCCATTATTCAATGGTCGGCCTGAATCTGGGAATTGATGCATATAAACATGTTATTACCCCTTTACAGGAAGATGATCTTCAAAAACATCCGGATGCCCAGTTTCTTTCACACCTGAAAAGAACCTGCCGGCCCCTTATTATTGATGGTCCCAATTGTGTCATTGGTACCTTGCCGGATCATTCCATGTTTATGGTCCAGGACAGGAAAAAACTTCGTCCCGGTGTTGTTGGCGGCAAACCCGGCATGTTCGGATTTTCCTCTGAAATCTGCGGCCTTGATGCCGTTATCCCGGATCGTGATAAAACAAAAGATATTCAACCCATGCATATTGATACAGCAATTGTCAGCCCTGAACGTCAGGAGGTAAAAATATGTCGTCAAACCGCAAGCTTGAACCTTGTTCTTTAAGCCTGAATGATCTGCCATGGCAGATTGTGTATAACAATGACAGGTGTACCCTGTGCGGCCAGTGTACTGCTGTATGCCCGGTTAAGGCCATTGAACTTTCCGTGTTTCAAAAGAGAATCGTTAAAATATCGATTAAAAAAGATAAAAATCAGTTAAATGAGTATGACACCTTTTATGGTATCCGCCAGAAAACTCGTGTGGAAAATGCCTGCATTGGATGCGCCATGTGCACATTGGTCTGCCCCAATGATGCCATTGCCCCGATCAAAAATCCCGTGTTGGACAGACTCAAGTTTCATGTCAACCAGAAGGGTGTTCCCAGAAAACGAGGTGGTAGACGGAATTCATCTCAATCCATACTGGACAGGATAAAATTTATCAGGATTTCCATGCTGACCGACCCGGCTCTTGATGCGGGCCGCCATGAATTTGAGATGAGAACCCTTTTAGGCCGGGTGCTTTCTCCCCGGGAAAACATTAAGCGGTTGAGGGAAAAAGCCTGGATTCCGCCGGTCCGGGAAATTTATCCATTGATCATTGGCGGCATGTCTTTTGGAGCGCTTTCTCCCACCATGTGGGAAGGTCTTCAGATGGGGGTTGCCTATC
>JAOZRF010000271.1 GCA_029940245.1 Desulfobacula sp. | reverse complement strand
CCCTTATTCATATCATTTGTTTCCCTAAATTAACCCCAATATTTTCCACCAGGTTGCTGCAACACCCACCAGGATTGCCAGTAAAACCGGGGTGGCCACCAGACCGACCTTTGTCAGGTCTGAAGATCTAAAATACCGGTAACTGTATGCAATGGCATTGGGAGGACAGCCAATAACAAGTAGCATGGCAAAAGAGGTGGCCATACCCAGACAAAGTGCAATGACCATTGGATCGACCCCTTCAAGCTGTGCCATGGGGATCACAATGGGCAAAATCAAAGCTGCCGCCGCCACGTTGGCCATGGCATTTGTGACAAGGGCCCCAAACACCCCCACACCGATAAACAGCACCAGCCAGCCCTTTCCCTGGACCAGGGGAAAAAACAAATTGGCAAAATAATCTGCCGCACCGGAATATCCCATGGCAAGACCCAGAGAAATCCCGCCGCCAAATATGAACAGGGCAGTCCCCCATTCCAGGTTGTCATTAATATCTCTCCACCTTAACACTTTGAATAATACCAGGGCTGCCACCCCCAGCATACCGGTCACTGAATAATGAATACCGTGAAGCCCTTTGGTCAGCCAGAATGCAAATGAAACGGCAATAATGGCCAAGGTTTTTTTCTCAAGACTTGTCAATGGCCCTATTTCTTCATCAAAATCCGGCAACTTGTACTTTGGGTCCGGCCTGAACACCAGGTATACAATAAATACCGCCACCGGGACCGTAATAATTGCCGCGGGCATGGCATACTTTATCCAGTCAAAAAAAGTAATTTCAATCCCGGTAAATTCCTTTAAAAAAGCCGCTGAAACCATGCAGCGCCCCCCTCCGATCAGGGATCCCATGCCGCCACAGGAGCAGGCAAAGGGTAAGGACAACATCATGAATTTTGCGGTGTTGGTATGGGGCTCAATGCCGGCCGCCCGCATCAGGGGCAGCATGGTCACAATGCCGATGGCACAGGCCGCGGCATCATGCATGAAGGATGATGCAAGTCCAAGACCTATGGCAATAATAAAGGTAAACCGGGTAATTGAATTCCCGGCTTTTTTGATGATATAATATCCCAGCCGCTTGGTTATGCCGGCCTTGTCAAGGGCAATGGCAAAGATAAGACAGCACATGATAAAAATAACCACGGGATGCATATAAGGCGCCCAGGCATTTTTTACGTCCGTGATCTGGAAGATAACCAGGGAAACCCCGATTAAGACCGCAGTTATTTCCAGAGGAATAGGTTCGATAACAAATAATATGACCAGAACCGCAAGAATGGACAAAAATCGTTTGGCCTTTGGAGAAAGCCCATCAACATAATCCACAGAAACCGTGTCCAGGTTTAAATTTTTCAATTTCTGCGCTAAAAATTTCACACTGGCTTCAAGTGAGCCCGGGGAATTTGCCTTTAAAGTATATGATTCAGTTTTTATTTTTCCCTGGGAAACAACAGCAAAATATTCATTCACATCCTGCACAAGTATTCTTCCTGTATCGCCTGTAATTTTAAATTGTGTTCCTTCAGGTCTTGGCAAAAGAAAGACGACAACCCCTACTAACAAAGCAGCACAGAGTTTAAATCCATTTGTTTTATAGAACATATCTTCTCCTTAACAGTTCAACTCGTATCTGTATTTTTTTACCACTTGATGTGAGATCCTTTTGGTGTATCTAACCGGCCCTGATGCGCCTGTTTGATTTTATCCATTAAGTCAACCAGCTCGCAAGGTTTTGTCAGGTAATCAAAAGCCCCAAATGAAATTCCTTCCCTGGCTGCTTCCTGTGAACCATGTCCCGTCAAGATAATGACCGGCAGTTCAGGAACCATTTTTTTTATTATCTTTAAAACCTCAATTCCATTCATGTCTTCCATTTTTAAATCCAAAACCACCACATCAAAATCTTTTTTACGCAGAATCTGTATGGCCTCAGTACCGGAGAAAGCCTTTGTTGCAATAATGGAACGTCTGGACAGCCTGTTGGACAGGACATTTAAATATCCTTTTTCATCATCCACCAACAGAACATTAATGATATTTTCCTCTTTAGTATTTTGGATCATGACATCCCTCTTTTTCTTAAACCATCCGGCCCGTAATTTCTTTCATCCGGGCTTCCATGATTTTTTCATCATGTCTTCTTTTCTTTGTGGCAGCTTCCTCGACCTTGGTCACCAGTACATCTATGTCACAGGGTTTCATAAGGTAATCAAATGCCCCCACTTTCATCCCGTCTATAGCTGTTTCGACTGTGGCATGACCCGTCAGCATGATCACCTCCACAAGGGGAAATTTTTTTTTGATTTCCTCCAGAGTTTCAATACCATCCATCCCCGGCATTTTTACATCAAGAATAATCACCTCAATGGATGTATTGTTCTCAAGTTCGACCAATGCTTCTTTGCCGTTGTAAACGGCAGACACATCCAACTCTCTTTTTTCAAGACGTTTGGTAATGGTATCCAGAAACGGTTTTTCATCATCAACAAGCAATAATTTAATCTTTTTCATATTTATCTCCTTGTTTTTCTAATTTTTTCTTAGCCTCTTTTTTTCAATTATAGCGTCCTGAAACGGTATCCATATCCGAAATTTGGTTCCAACACCCACCTGACTGTGGACATCTATTGTCCCTCCCATTTTCTGAATAATGCCGTAACATATTGAAAGTCCAAGCCCTGTGCCTTTTCCCACTGCCTTTGTTGTAAAAAACGGATCAAATATCCTGTTAAGATTATCTTTAGGAATTCCCGGGCCATTATCTTCAATTAAAATCACCACATGATTTTTTTCAATCTTGCTGACCTTGGTTTCGACTTTGATTGTCCCCCCGGTTTTTTCCATGGCATCAATGGCATTGTTAAAAAAATTAAGAATCACCTGCTGTAGTTCCGAAGGAGATATCCGGATATAGGGAATGCTTTCATCCAGGGATGTTTCAATGATTACTTTGTTATACCTGGCCATTTGAGCACTAAGAGAAACAATTTCCCTGATGGCATCATTGACCTGAACATCATTGACAGTGGAATCGGTTTTTCTGGCAAAACTGAGCAGCTTATGGGTAATCTCTTTGCATCTTTTCCCCTGGGTATTTATCTGGCGCAGCGCCCGGGTGAATTCATTAAGATTTTCACATTCCTTTAGATCTTCTTCTTCAAGGAGATCTTCTATCCAGCCGGCCTCTTCAACCATGATGGCAACTGGATTATTTATTTCATGGGCAATGCCTGCGGCAAGTTCACCAATGGTGGCAAGTTTACCGCTTTCCACCACCTGTTTGTTCATGACTTCGCTTTTTTTATCAGATTTCGAAATAAGCTTTACAATATTACGCGGAAGAACAAATGCAACAGCAAGAATTGCAACACAGCACAGAATAAATATGACCAGGGTGAGAATCTGTATTTTCCATAAATCATGGAAAGCATCCTTTATATCCTGGCGAAATACCATTATCCAGTCAATATTCTTCAACATGGATGTCACGCATAAAAATTTATTTCCCGAGGCATCCTGTTTTTTTGCAAAAATTGTTTCATTATTTTTATAACAGCTTCGATCCAGCATTGATGAAATAATTGACTCTTTAAGACCCACCCTGGTTTGAGTCTGCAGCTCACCTTTACTATTCACGAGAAAGGCGAGCCCTGTTTTTCCGATCTGGATATTTTCCACCAGGGAATTAAAGGCACCAAAATTAATGGTGGATCGTAAAATATAATCAGACCCATTTGATTTAACCTTTACTGCAATAATAAAATGGGGGTGTCCCCTTAACCCGGCAAACACATCACTGATATAAAAAGGTTTGCCCATTGCTTTTAAAAACCATTCAGCACCTGAGTAATCTGCATTTTTAAACCTGAACGGACCTTCATACTCAAACTGGATACCGTTTTCATTAACCAGTCCCAAATCTGTAAATACATCTCCATATTCTGTTTTCAATAATTTCAGGTTTTTTTGCAAAAATATATCTGAGGCCTGCTGTGTGCTGTCAAACTGCTGGGCCAGATACCGTATATTTCCTAATTTTTCCGATAGAAAGCTATCAATATTCTGGGTATGCTTTTGAACCAGCTCTGAAATGTGGGCCTGTATTTTCTCGGTATAGGTCTGATTAAATCTATAAAAAAGAATGCCCGTGGTTAATATTAATGGGAAAAAAGAAACAACCAGTATCAATGCTGTTATTTTTCTGCTCAATACATGGTAAAACGCGTTTCGATCTTCAGCAGATGCTTCCATTGTGTTTTTCCCTATTTATGCAGTATAATGTTTTATCTGTTCTTCTGACTATCAAGATACATGCCAACTGGAAAGCCAAAACCACACAAGCAATAACATATTGAAAAAGCTAAAAAAGTGACCTGTAAAGATATCTGATAACACCCATGCATGTGTCAATTTTTTTTACACCCTGTAAAATAGAGTGACCAATTGTAAATAAATTGGTCATTCTATTTTTACTACCTTTAGAAATTGTTTTGATTAATCTTCCAGATCCCGGAGTGCTTCATCTTCCATGGAGGGCACATAAACTGTAGTTAGCTCTTCCGCTCTATGCAGTCTTGCAAGACTTTTCCGCATCTCTTCGATCCGTTTTGATTCTGTCACCACTTTTTTTCGGGATTAG
>JAOZRF010000270.1 GCA_029940245.1 Desulfobacula sp. | reverse complement strand
AATGTTAATGGAAAATGTAGTGGGCGCAAGAAAAAGAAAAGAGCCTAAAAAAGAAACGGGAATCCCGAGGCTCACCCAGAAGGCCAGACGAATTTCAAGAAAAAGGGCCAGGAAAAAAAACACAAGGCCAAGCCCGAAATAAGCGTTCCGAAGCAAAAGCTTAGCTCTCTGGGCAAATATTTTGGAAAGATCTCTTAAAACCGTAAGGCATACCCCATCTGGAAGAGATTCATTGATTCTTTTTACAACTGTTTTGCCTGAAGCAGCAACCTGGATAGGGGTCTGGTCACCCACACGGTAAACTTCTATTATAACTGCCCGTTCCCCGTTAAAGGACGCCCAGTTATCTGTTTCTTCAAAACTTTCGGTAACAGTGGCAATATCTTCAAGCAACACACGTGATCCATCCTCCATGGAGATTATGGGAAGCTTCGCATATTGTCTTGCATAATCTTTGCGATCCCTGATACGCAGTAGGATATCTCCTCCCCGGGTTTTGATGCTGCCGCCGCCAAGCTCCACCGAGGCCCTGGATATGGTGAGTGCAACATCCTGGAGGGTAATGCCGTAGCGCCTCAGGGTCTGGCGTGAAATCTCAACCTTGATTTCACGATCCCTTACCCCATCAAGCTCCACCTGGGTAATCCCTTCATCCCTCAGCAGTTCATCCCGGATCTGGTCTGCCAGCGCCCGCATTGTTATTTCAGATGCATCCCCGGACAGGGCCAGCCTGAGAACCTCTCTTTTTCTTGCTGCAATGGCGACCTGGGGTTCTTCAGCCTCTTCTGGAAAAGTTGTTATGCGGTCCACTTCACTTTTGATTTCCTGCCACAGACGGTTGATATCAGCTCCTTCAAGTGCTTCGATGCTTATGAAACCATATCCTTCATTGGCATTGGCAGTTATCTCATCAATGCCCTCCAGGTCCTGGATAGCCTCTTCAATGGCGAGAAGAATGCCATTTTCCACTTCTTCCGGGCTGGCACCGGGGTAGGCAACGGAAATATTGACAATATCAAGGCTGAATTCAGGGAACACCTCCTGCTTAATATTAAACCCCATGTAAAGACCGCCAATGAGCAGCACTGCCATAATCAGGTTGGCAGCAACTGAATTGCCTGCCATCCAGGCAATAGGCCCCATTCCAGGCTGATGATCTGTGCCGTTTGTCATGAGCCGTCTCCTGATGAAAGTTGCAGGGCCATCCCCTTTACCGGAGTCGACAGATCCGATGTAATCACAACGTCACCCGGGTTGATGCCGGATTTGACAAAAACCTGCCCATCTTCTTTCCAGGCAAGAACTACCTTTTTGATCTCAAGAACACCTGAATTATAAACCCATACGGTGTTCCCATCCCTTAATATGGATCTTGGCATAGAAAATACATTTTTAAAAGTTTTTCCTAAAATCCGGACATCCACGTGATCATCCAGCAGCAGTTGCGGGTTATTTCCCTTGCGTTTTAATCCCATGGGATCAGGCACTAAAATAATCACACCTGCCATCCGGCTTTTCCCGGTCATTTTCCCGGTTGCCCGAACCACTTTACCATGCCAGGCTTGTTCTGAATACTGGGAATGGATAATGGCCTTGCTGCCGGTTTTCTCATCAATCCTGAATACAGATAACCGATCCGGCGGAACCATAGCTTCAACCCTGTAAGTATCCACATCCACGAGAGTAGCCAGTTCCCCCTGTACAGTAACAAGAGACCCGATATTGACCTTCTGTTCAAGGACAAGTGCATTAAACGGAACAATGACCTTTGTCCGGGACAGTTCCAGGCGGGCTTTTTCAAGATCCGCCCTGGCCCTGTCAACCTCAGCTTTTGCCTGGATAAGCTGTGGCTTTCTCAGGGCAAGGTCTGTTGCTTTTACCACGCCTTTGGAAGCCTCATTGATCAGTTTGAGTTCTTCTTTTGCAATCATTTGACTGCCTTTTTCAATGGCCAGGGATGAAAGGGCTTTATCAAGGGCGCTCCGGGCTTTTTGGATTTCTATTCTATAATCTGAATCTTCCAGTGTTAAAAGTATCTCACCCTTTTTCATAACTCCACCCTGTACAAATCTTGGGGAGATGGATACCACTTCCCCCGACACTTTTGATTTTAATATAATCTCTTTTTCCGGCATGACCGTGCCCATGACCTGAACTGAACATAAATAGTTCCCCGGTTTCATGGAAATCGTTTCCACCACAATGACCTGTTTCTTGGGCGGCTTGCGTTTCATTTTCGGTTCTTTGGACTTAAAATAGCTCCACCCTGCTACACCTGCCAAAATCAGGCAAATGGGCAAAATAATTTTTATCATCAGTATGACTACAGAACCAAGTTTTTTCAAAGCACTCATATTTTTTACTCCACATCTTCATATAGTCAAATAATCCCATCTTGCATCTATTTCAATTCAGGTGCTGATTTCCATCCAAGGGACCGGTAAAGCCCTATCCGCTCTTTAATCATGGTTGCCCGCGCACCTACCAATTGTCTTTCCAGTCGCTCGATACTGGTCCAGGCTATCAGGTAAGATAAATAGCTGCTCTGGCCGTTCCGGTATTGTAACATTGCATCCTTCAAAGTAAGCCTTACCACCCCAAGCTCTTCTTCAAGCAATTTAATATAGTCCTCTTGTTTTTGAATACTGGAAAGGCTGTCTTCAACCTCTCGAATGGCTTTTGCAACCGTCTTCGCATAAAGATTTAATCGTTCTTCAGCAACAGCTTTAAGTCGTTTTACCTCTGCTTTTCGAAGCCCCCCGTCAAAAATAGGACCTGCTATGCTTCCGACAAGGGTTGCAACCCAGTTGTGGAACAAAAGATCAAGCTGTCCACTTGAAAACAGGGCATGGGCCGTCAGTTTAAAGGACGGCAGAAGATCTGCCTTTGCAGCCGTAACACCCCATCGAGATGAACGCAAGCGCATAAAGGCAGCCTGAATATCCGGCCGATTTTCAAGAAGATCAGAAGGAATCCCGGCCCTGGAAAGAGGGACAGGATCAGGCAGTATTTGTGTGTCCACCTGGATATTATCAATCGCAGTTTTGCCGGATAAAAAAGCCAGATGATTCAATAAAAGCCGTTCCTGTTTTTCAAGAAGCGGGGCCTGGGAACTTGCTTCGGCCAGGGCCTGTCTTTGCTGGGAAACATCCAGGGCATTTGCCTTTCCATTGGCAAATCTTAATTTTTGAAGTTCCAGCAGGGTTTTGTTGCTCTTGATCTGATTGTTTAAAATGTTTTTCTTGTTTCGGGCGGAAATAATGTCAATCCAGGTTTCAGCAATATCTGCAGTCAATTCAAGGGTAGACACTCTTAAATCCTGCATTGCGGCGTTAAGGTTTAACACCTGGGACTGTTTTCCAGCATTTGCCTTGCCCCAGACATCAACAGTATGGGAACCACTCAACGAACCATCCCATGAATGACTATCATCATAGGAAGAACTGCTGCCATAGGTATTTTTCACTTGAACGCCTGTTTTTTGGCCACCAACTGAAAACCCAAGATCAGGCAAAAAGGATGCATCTTCTTTTGCAACCCTGGCTTTTGCCTGGGCTATCCTTGTTCGAATAATTTTTAAATCAAAATTAGCATCCTTTGCTTCTTTGATTAAAGCATTGAGTTCCTCGCTGTTAAAGCGTAACCACCAATCCTCAATGACATCACTTTCGCCTGCATCAATGGAAAAATGATCAGGCATCATCAATGGAAGGGAGATCTCAGATTTTGCCTCAAAGGTTTTACAACTGGAAAACAACACCATACCTGCCAGGATAACCCAAAAAACAGATTTAATCATTTCTATATGTCATCCGCATAAACAACGCGGTCCCGCCCAGTTTTTTTGGCATGATATAAAGCAGTATCTGCTGCTGCCACCAGGCCGTCAATATTTTCAACACCCTTATATCGGGCCACACCGATACTGACAGTAATTGAAATACTGCCTTTTTCAGTGGTAATTTCACTGTTACGGACATGCTCACAGATCCTTTCAAACAAGGCATCCAATTGTAACTCTTTAGATACAGAAGCCACAATCAGGAATTCTTCACCCCCGATCCGACCCACATGGTCATTTAACCGCAACTGGTCTGTGACAAACCGAGTAAAAGCAATCAATACTTCATCACCAATTTGATGGCCATGGGTATCATTCACCTTTTTAAAAAAATCAAGATCACACAAACCAACGCACAAACCGGTTTTTTCCCGTTTTGCCCTGGCAATCTCTTTTTCCAGCAGATCCATAATTGCCCTCCTATTGAAAATATTGGTCAAAGGATCATGCATGGCTTCATGTTCCAGCGCTCGATAGGCTTCACCAAGTTCAAATTGGAGCTTTACCATCCGCCGGCCGACATTGATGCGGGCTTGCAGTTCTTCATTATCATAGGGTTTTGAAATAAAATCATTGGCACCTGCCTGCAATCCCTTGACAATATCTTTTTTCTCATCTTTTGATGTCAAAAGAATCAGGTAAGGTGGCTCGGAAGTGTCAATTTCACGTATCTTTTGACAAACTTCAATTCCGTTCATTTCAGGCATTTGCCAGTCAAGAACTGCAAGCATAGGTGCATCTTTGGATTGCATGACCTCCAATGCTTCTTTACCATTACATGTCAAAACCGGGGTAAATCCCC
>JAOZRF010000269.1 GCA_029940245.1 Desulfobacula sp. | reverse complement strand
TCATCAAAACAAATGGTGTGGTTTCATATATTTTATCTTTATATTTTTTATCAATAATAATTTCAACTTTGGACATTTGAGACTCAACCAGGGATATTTTTGTCACCTTCCCAATTAAGGTTTTCTGGCCATAAGGATCATCCGCCAGATATACATCACTTCCCTGGATAAGATTTTTATGGTTTTTATACAATACGCTGATAACCAAATCTCTTTGAAAGAATGACATGATGTTTGATAGCGGATTTGCCAGACAAAAATTATAAATACTCAAAATAACAATGACGAACACGATTACCTTTGAATAATTTTTCATTATACACTCCATTGTATGAAAATATAATCTCAGTGCTGACCGGCAGTAGAACTATTTGTCGCTGTTTAGGGGCCCACTCAAACATAATTTTACATTTTGGTAACTAATTTTTGAGTGGACCCTTATTGTGTCAGCCGATTTTTTTGAAAATAACATGGTGTATATTTACCTTCTCTGCAAATTTTTCCAGTTTTTTGAATAATCATTGTATATCTTAGTCAGCTTGGCAGTCCGTGTCAAATTTTTATGGCAATTTTCGGGAATGCTATAGTGATTAATTTTAGCCTAATAGAATGCTTGTGTTTGTAAAAAATGTTCCGGCAATACAGGCTGTCAGTAAACAGGCCAGGGTAGCTGCAATCAAGGCTTTAAATGCAACACTTGAAACGGCCGCAGTCCGTTCGGGAGCCAGGGCCGTTATTCCTCCTACAAAAATAGCCATGGATGCCACATGGGCAAAGCCGCAAAGGGCATAGGATGTAACAACAGCAGACCTGGCATGGATCAATGTGTTGTTACTGATAGCGGCTGCCAGATCCTGGTACGAGGCCACTTCTGTCAGAATAATACGCTCACCAATTATCTGGGATATAATTTTTGCATCTTCAACAGGAATACCGATAATAAGGGTTAACGGATAAAACAGATATCCCAGAAGACCTTTTAATGACCAATCAATGCTCGTTCCCATCCAGATATTCAATTCAGATCCCAAACCGCCCAGGGCCAGGTCAATCAGCGCAACAAGGCCCAGGACTGCGATTAACAGGGCAACAATGCTGAAAACAACCTTGATTCCTGATGTCGCTCCGTTGATAATGGCTTCAAACAGGTTTGCATCTTTTTCATAGTGGATATCAACAACTTTTCCCAGGGTCTTAGGCGTTCCTGTTTCCGGGAAAAGTATTTTAGACATGACCAGAGCTGCAGGAGCTGAGAGAAATGATGCTGATATCAGATGACCGGCAATGGATGGAAACTGAGAATAAAGCGTAAATACATACAGGGCCAGGACATTTGAAGCCACTGTGGCCATTCCTGCCGTTAAGATTGTGCACAACTCAGAACGGGTCATCTTCTGGATATAGGGTTTAATTGTAAATGCCGACTCGACACCGACAAAGATATTACCGGCAGCACACAAGGCTTCTGCTCCGGATATCTTCATCAGCCTTGTGAACAGTTTTGCAAATTGCCGAATGATAAAAGGCAGTATGTTATAATAGTAGAGGATGGCCACCAAAGCTGAGAAGAAGATGATGGTGGAAAAGCAAGTATAAACCCCAAAGATCCCTCGCTTCCTGGCGGTGCTGCAAGATTCCCAAAAACAAATTTTGCGCCGTCAGAAGCAACGGACAATACAATGATTGCAAGATCATTTATTGCCTGGAAAAGTGTTATCCCGACAGGAACAATAAATATAAAAAGCGCAAACAAAAGTTGCAGTCCTATGCCCCAACAAATCAGATGCCAGTTTATGATGTCTTTGTTACCAAATAAAAAGCGTGACATGAGCCATGCAATGATCAGCAGGATAAATATGCCGGCAAAACTGACAAAATTATAAAGCCGCATAGTTTTTTTCCTTTTTTATATCTTTTCCGATAAATCGATCCATCTCCCCTGGGTAAGAGGTTCCAGATCGGCAGGTTTTAGCTGAAAAACGGCAAAAGGATTTCCTGCCGCTGCCCATATTATTTCATATTTTTTTAAATCAATATCCAACAAGGTTTCCAAAGGTTCATTATGACCTATGGGCGGAACACCACCGATTGCATATCCGACTCTATCCTTTACAAAACTGCCATTGGCTTTTTCAAGGTTTAAATTTACTGATTTTTGGATTTTTTTCACATCAACTCGATTTAAGCCGGATGCAATGACAAGAATAGGGCGATTAGTTTTTTTCTCCCTGAAAACAAGCGATTTGGCAATTTGTGCGACAGTACACCCGATGCTATCCGCAGCCTGTTGAGCCGTCCTTGTTGAACCAGGCAGTTCCTTGACATCAAATGAGAATCCCATTTTAGAAAGGAAATTTTGTACACGCTTCGCACTATTACTTAATTTTGATTCCATAATTTTGTTCTTTTTTATTTTTTACAACTTAGCACATTTTGTGCCCGATTTATCAGGTTTACTGGAGTTAAGTATGCTGTTCCCTTAATTATCCTTAATTATCAGTTCGAATATGATACTATATTCAGTTATACTGTCAAGGAAGATTTCATTCAGATGCGTGCTGATCACCGGCAACTTAAGTCTGGTGCAGAAAAGGTTTCAAGCATTTCAATTTCAGCCTCCGGTGCAAAAATAACTATGTTGTCCCGGATTGAATCAAGCTGCTGTTGAACTGATTTTTTGGGTACGCCAGGCGGTGCATATGCCACATAAAGTGCACGGCGGGTTTTAGGGGAAATAAGTGTGCGCTTATCCTGTCCATATATAATTGTGCATACAACACCCTGTCTGTCTGTCATCATCATATCATTCGGTTTCAAAGTTCTGATCTGGCCGTTTATCTGAATAAATTCCTCATTGCCTTGGCTGGCATCAATTGTTATGGGCACTTTCAGCAAATCTGCATCATGACCGGCTGTCAGAACAAGAGTTTCCAACTCAGCTGTAAAATTTGCATCAACAAGGGGGCTCACATCAGGCAGAGATTTGCCTTTGTGTACCACTGACTCAAGCTGAAGCTGAACATGATATGTTTTTTTAAATTTTTTGTAGTAATTTCGATAGGCTTTTAAAATCTCTAAATTTACCAAGTCCTGCCGGGAGAACCCAGCAAATTTTTCACGAAGATTTGATGCAACCTCTTTTTTTTTCTGGTCCAGAGCATTGGTGTGAATAGAGTTATCAATATTGCCAATGAGTAATACTCCAACATGGCCTCCGGGAAAAGTACTACGCCAGTGGTCAGTAATTTTGATTTGAAACATTCAAAACTCTCCTTTTATTTATTTTTAAAAACTTAACCTTTGGTCTTAAGTTATTGCAAACTGGGTTCGATCCCAGTTTACACGTCTTGATGAAAGTTAAGAAAAACCGGGATAACCGCACCCAGACAAATCATGCACCCGAAGATAATGAATCCCATTGAGAATAATCCATGGTCCGCCAAAATTCCAATCAGATTCGGAACGACACCACCCCCAAAAAGAAAGGCAATGGGAATAGTGAAGGAAATAATCACATTCTGCATCTTTTTCGATCCGATTTGAGACAGTGCAGCAAATGCCGGTGGGAAAAAACAGACCGCCAGCAATGGCTGGCAAAAAATTATTATCTTTATTGATTGCCCGGTCAGAACCCCAACCAGCAGGGTTGAAAGCCCTGTTAAAAAAAGAACGGCTGATAACGTTGGTTTCAGACCGACCCGGTCGGACATCCACCCGATAAACAGCGGCATGGGCAGGGTTAAAATTCTGGACATGGTTATCAAAGAATTGGCCTGGGACCTATGCATATAATGAATATCAACAAGAAACAATGGCAGCATAGAATATACCCCTAATGTCCCGATAACGCCAAGAGTGAATAAAACAATCATAATCCAGAAGGAGCGTAGTCCCACCAGGGGCAAAAATGCTGTCAGTGTTGGTGACTCTCCAAGAAAATTATTTACATGGGAAAATTTAAAAAAAGAGAGCCCCAGAAAAATTGAGAATCCGCCAATGATAAAAAACACACCTCTCCAGGGCAGCCACAACAAAATGACTTCACAGATCAAAGGAGCTGAAAAAAAGCTCAGGTTGGGGGCCAGTTCATGAATACCAATGGCTTTTCCCCAGTTGTGCTGATCGATTGATGATGTTAATATAGCTATCCCTGACGGAAGGTACAGAGCAGATGCCATCCCTACACAGAACAGTCCGGCCCTCATGCTCAAAAGCCCTGGGCTCAGTCCTGTAAAGATAAAAGCGATACCCGCAGCAATAGCTGAAAATGCTATGGTTTTTTTATGACCTATTTTAGAAGAAACAAATCCTGAGCATAACAGTGCAATAAAATAACCTGTTGCAGATATTAAAAAAAGCGAACCGCCCTGATCATGAGTTAACCCCATGCTAAGTGATATGTTTGGCAATAAAGGAGAAACGATAATCCGAATGGTGAAATTAATAAAAAAGATTGCGGTTAAAAAAAATAAAACCAGTATCTGAAATCGGTTTATCGTTCCTTTATTTTTTTTATTGGATGATGTCATTGTATATTTCCATATATTTGGTCATTACTGATTCCAGCCTTTTCTGCAACAGTATATTCAAGTAGGCCGCTTAGCGGCATATTTCAGTATTATTTTTAATATTCTGAAAGTTGCAAAGCA
>JAOZRF010000268.1 GCA_029940245.1 Desulfobacula sp. | reverse complement strand
GGAAAACAATTATAAACAATTTCTTGCAACTGTTCTGGCTGAAAATCGAAAAATGCTCAATGTCTTCCAAAAAAAATATCCATCTGCAAAATTTTTAAGAATCGGCAGCGGTGAAGTGGATGTTGAAATGCCTTTTCAAGTAACTAAAAGTCCATAGTTAAACTACGATTCTGGCCTGGCATTGTATGGTTTTATTACTTTTTTGAATTCAATTCCGGAAAATCCCAATAAAAATATTCTTTAATTTTTTCATCCATGGAATTTTCCTGTATCGAATTTTCCTGTTTGGAAATTTCAATTTCTCTTAATTCAATTCGCCTGATTTTACCGCTCATGGTTTTGGGAAGTTCAGGAACAAACTCTATGATTCTTGGAATCTTAAATTTTGGTAAAATAGTGATGGTATGTTTAAAAAGTTCCAGCGCAAGTTCCCGGCAAGCCGGATAACCGGGATTTAAAATGATATAGGCTTTTACAAGCTGGTATCGGCTCGGGTCTGGAGAGCCTATCGCTGCCGCTTCTGCCACGGCAGGATATTCCAGGAGCGCACTTTCCACTTCAAAGGGACCGATCCTGTAATCCGAAGATTTGATCACATCATCTGCTCTTCCCTCAAACCACCAATACCCTTCCTCATCAAAGGATGCCCGGTCGCCGGTATAATAATAATGATCAACAAACACTGAAGCCATTTTTTCAGGACTGCCAAAATATTCTGAAAAAAGCCCAATGGGCCGCCATTGATCCAGTTTAACCACAATATGGCCTGCCTGACCTGGTTTTGTGATCTCATTGCCTTCATTATCAGCCAATGCCACATCATACATCAAAGAAGGATGCCCAAAAGACCCGGGCCTAATTCTACCTTTCATCCAGGGAGGATTTCCAATCATGGCTGTGGACTCAGTCTGGCCGTAATAGTCCCTTATCTCCATTTCGGTATATTTTTTCCATTTTTCAATCACATCGGGGTTCAAAGGTTCCCCGGCACTGATGACCCGGGTTAAACAAGAAAGGTTAAAAGAGTCAAGATTCATATTCACAAATATTCTCCAGGCAGTCGGAGGTGCACAGAGAATAGTCACTTTATACCTTGAAACAGCATCAAGATATTGTTCTCCATCCAGTAATGAAAATTTAAACCCGGTTGTTGTAGCACCCACATTAAAGGGAGCAAAAAAACTGGACCAGGCCCACTTTGACCATCCTGAGGCACTCAGATTATGATGAACATCATCGGGTTTTATACCCATCATCACTGTGGTTGACAAATGTCCCACAGGGTATGAAAAGGCTGTGTGTCCAACCCTTTTGGGAAGACCGGTTGTTCCTGAAGTGAAAAAACAGAAAAGCATATCCTGGGACCTTGTCTTTGCAGCCGGGGCTTGAGTGGATTCATTTTCAATCACATCAAAAGATATCCAGCCTGGCTTTTGTCCTAATACCAGTTTCAGTCTGGGTTCAATATTGGTTTCTTCTATAGCTTTATCAATAAGGCATGCAGAATCCTCATCGGCCATGATAACCTTGGGGCAATATGTCTCAAACCTGAATTCCAATTCTCTTTGAGTCATTGTAATTGCTGTTGGAACGTTTACCATTCCCGCCTTAATGCAGGCAAGGCCGGCAAACCAGAGCTCCGGTAAGACAGGACTCATCATATAAAAATTGTCCCCTTTTTTAATGCCTGATTCATACAAAGCATTTATCAGTTGATTTGCTTTATTTAATAAGGTTCCATAAGAATAAGTTTTGGTCTCAAGGGTATCTATATCTGTCCATATTAATGCTTTTTTATCTGGGTTATGACGAACATGAAGATCTTCAAATATTTCTGAAGCCCAATTAAAATATTCAGGCATTTTCATGGCATTTAACCTGGCAAACAGTTTTTTTGCACAATCTTCTTTTTCCACGGTTTCTTCCATCATATTTAAGTGGATAACCTCTTTGAAAAGCTCCTTCATACCCTTAAAACGCTCCTTGCAATCTGTTTTAATGTTATATATAAGATGAGACTAAAACATCTGTTTGTATAATTTATCACCATAATGTTTGTCAAAGTTTTTTTCTGACTTTGCATTAATTTAACAGATAAGGGACTCGGATAAATAAAAACCTCCAAAATGGGACGCAGATTAACGCAGATTTTCAGGATTACTAATCTGCGGCTATCTGCGTCCCATAAAAACAAGGACAAACTTTAAGGCCTTCCGAAATTGGCGATATATTTATTTCTGAGTGCCTAACTCAAAATAAGCTATCATATATGACAAAAGATTGTATCACAATCATACTTGCCCCTCTTCAGGGGGTTACTGATTTAACATTTCGAAATGTATTCTCAGATCATTTTTACGGCGTTAATGAGGCTGTGGCGCCGTTTATTTCAACCATGGCTCAAATGCGTTTAAAGCCCTCCAGAATAAAAGACGTTGATCCTGAAAATAATAAAAAATTGTTTGTCATCCCTCAAATCCTTGGGAATGATGCAAAAGATTTTATTTTTCTTGCAGATCACCTTTATGAAATGGGCCATAAAAAAATAAATTGGAACCTGGGTTGTCCCCATTCAAAAATAGCAAAAAAAAAGCGAGGGTCGGGGCTTTTAATGTATCCGGATAAGATTGATGCCTTTCTGGACATTGTGCTGTCCAAAATTTCAAATACACTTTCTATAAAATTAAGATTAGGCAGAAAATCAAAAGATGAAATTTTCAAACTTTTGCCTGTTTTTGATAAATATCCTCTGGATGAAATCATCCTTCACCCCAGAACCGGGATACAGATGTATGATGGGACATCGGATCCTGATGCCTTTGAAAAAGCACGATCACTCAGCCGGCACAAATTTACTTATAACGGAGATATAATAAATTTAAAGACCTTTCATACTATTCAAAAAAAAATCCCTGGAATTCAGCGGTTTATGTTGGGCCGGGGACTTCTTTCCAACCCATTCCTTGCAGAAGACATAAAAGGTATCCTCATAGATAAAAATATAAATGACCGATTAAGAAAATTTCATGATGACCTTTTTAGCAACTATCAAACTATATTCTCAGGACCCGCCCATTTAACAGGAAGAATGAAAGGATTCTGGAGATACCTTGGTCCTTCATTCAAAAACAGCAAAAAAAATATTAAAAAAATATTAAAAGCCGATTCAATAGCCAAGTATCAGGACATGGTTGAAGCTTTTTTTAAAGATAAACCTGAATTTATCAAATAAATAGGGATTTTTACTGAGATTATTTTCCCCATTTTATAAAAAAATGGAAATCAACACTTGCATATTTATAATTTTAATTTAATATATGAGCCGGATTTACATCTGTTTATTTTTTAATTTACCAATGTAACAAAGCGTTTAAAAATAAGCGTTTCACAAATATAATTTTGGAGAAATAAAAATGATTGAGCCAACAAAAAATATTCTTTTTGCATCTGATCTTTCTGCAAATATGAAACAGGTTTTTGAGTATGCTGCGTTTTTGGCCATCTGCCAGAACGCCAATATCATCGTCATTCATGTAATGGAAGAAAGTCCCCGTTCTGAAAAACGAATCCAAATGGCCTTTGGTGAACAATTATATAAAAACTTAAAATCTGAGCATATAAGCCAGGCAAGGAACATCCTGATAGGAAAAAACGTAGATGCCCTGAGAATCCGTCAAGCTATTGCCGGCTTTTTTGAAGAAACAGGGCATGAAAAGGAGCCCTCTGAAAATAATTCTCTGATTTCAAAAATTCTGGTGGCTGAAGGTCGCTCTATTGCTGATGAAATAACATCCACGGTTAAAGAAGAAGACTGCAACTTGATCGTTATGGGCTGCAAACAGCAGGGGATGCTGGCAGAAGCCATGGGAAGCAATGTGGTGAGAAAGGTATTAAAACGATCCAGTGTTCCGATTTTTATCGTTCCAATTAAGGGAGAATAGGGTTCAGGTAGTCTATGGCTGCTGTCAATGACATTGTATTAATCTATTTTGAAGATATACCGGTTTCTTTTGCAAGGATTGAGAGTATCATTCCTGATGCGAGAAAAGACTGGTACCATATCAAATTATTAATGCTGAATATCCCTTTGCAGGTAGTCACATGGATTTTAAAAGATGATTATATCAATGGCGATGAATTTCAAATGAACGGTCAGAAGATGAAACTGGAAAAAGTTGAAAGCCCTGGGGATGATCTGCCGAAAAAAAAATTACAGCGCACCCCTGATAAAAAAGTTGCAAAAGCTATGGGAGCTAAAAAAAAGACTCCTTCCAAAATTATTTCCTTTCCCGACCTAAAAAATAAAAATGAATCAAATCCCGGATAAAATTTTATCTGCTTCTAGACGAACTGATATACCGGCCTTTTATATGGACTGGTTCATGGACCATATCGCCCTTGGTTTTTTCAAAGTAAAAAATCCTTTCACAAAAACCATTAAAAAAATTGATGTGTCCAATGAGTTGATTCACTCCATTGTATTCTGGTCAAAAAACTATGATGCCTTTATCAGTAAAAAAGCTGGAGAAAAACTCTTACACCTTAAATTCAATCTATATTTCAATTTTACAATAAACTCTGAATCTTCTTTGCTTGAGCCAAATATTCCCCCCTTAAAGCAAAGGCTTGAACAATTAAAGAACCTTGTCTG